>NZ_JFJV02000214.1:27051-50572 GCF_000611145.1 Cupriavidus sp. SK-3
GGGAAGTCGTTGCAGGTCGCGCTCATATTTCCTCGCCAGTGCGTCCGCCTTGTCGCCGCGTCCTGTCGTGCGCAGGCGGTCGAGATAGGCTGGCAGTTCTCCGCGCACGTGATAAGGTCCCCCTTCCGCAACGACATTGCGCAGCGGATCCCGGCCGCGCGCCGCATCAGGCAGCATCCTGTCGAGCCAATCCTTCAGCAACGCCATGCCTTTTCCCACGATCTCCGGCCGTGCGCCGGCCAGGTTGTTCTGCTCGTGCGGGTCGGCGAGCAGATCGAACAGCATCACGTCGTCGAAGAGGTGGTAGCCGTCGTGCAGCGTGCAGATCAGGATCCAGTTTTCGAACCGGACGGCACGCTGGCATGTCCACGCCCCTTGCGACACAACCAGATGGCTCCGCCCTTCATCAATACCGTCTTTCAGACTGCCGGCGAAGGAAGCTCCGTCCCAGCTTGCCGGGACCGTTTGGCCGAGCAGTTCCAGCACGGTGGCCGTCACGTCGATCTGATAGTGGAATGCCTGGCACTCTCGGCCTGCCTCGATCCCCGGCCACTTGAGAAGAAGAGGGACATTCGTCGTGAACTGGTCCGCCGATTGGTGGTCGCCATAGACGTTGAGTTCCCCCAGTGTTTCGCCGTGGTCCGATGACAGCATGATCGCGGTCTCGTCCTTCACATTGAGCTCGGCGAGCTGTGCCATCAATTTCCCGACGTATTCATCGGCCACGAGAATCCCCGTGTCGTAGCCGTCGAACATGGCCCGGACTGCCGCCATATCGGGAATGTCCTGCGGCTGCCGTGGGAAGTACACGCGCGCCGCGGCCTGCGGGGCGAACCCTGTGCATTCCTGGGCGCTGTGCGGACCACACCCCTGCCAGTCGCGCGCGCGAACCTCCTCTGTCAGCCAGCCCGGCAACGGATCGTTGGCAAAGGGCTCGCCATAGTCCGCGGCCGCCCGATATGGCGTGTGCGGATCCCACATATGCACATGCAGGAACCAGTTGTCTTCGGCGCCATGCCGCGCCAGCCAGTCCGAAGCGATCGCGAAAACCTCGTCCGCGGTTTCGAGGCCAAACTTGCCCACGTTGTAGGCCTCGTCGAATCCGGCATACCACTGAAAGGCGGAATGCCGCTGCGCGAAGGAACTGATGCTCACGGTCTTGAGCCCCGCCTGCTGCAGCAGGAACGGGAAACTCTCCAGTTGCAGGCGCGACCAGAACTTCCGTTCAGGGCCGCCGATCACCGGATCGGCATCGACGCCGCCATGATTGACCACACCATTGTGTATGCCGAAGCGGCCGGTAAGCAGTGCCGTACGGCTCGGCAGGCAAGGCGTGTCCGAGGCATGCACATTGCGAAACAGGATGCTCTCGGCGGCCAGCTTGTCGATGTTGGGGCTGGTGTTGCGATGGTAGCCATAGCACCCGAGATGGTCCGGTCGGAGTGTGTCGATATCAATGTAGAGTAGCCGCATAAGGTCTGTGGAGTTTGTGTGGTTCAATCGGATTCGCCATCGGATTCGCCATCAGGCAAGCATTGAGCCGACCAGGAAGGATGAGCGAGGCCAGGGCTGTCGGGCCAGCGTCGGTCGGAAGATCCTGCGCGAGAGTGTGCTGCGCCCTGATTTGCGGGTACGCCGCTGGCTTTACCGCGCAATGCCGTGTGCCGCCGCAGGACTGGGCATGCCCTCCCTATGGATCCTGGCGGCGCCGGGCGATCTCATCCACCATGCGGCGATGGAATGCCGGCGTGATCGGATACTTCCAAAGCAGCAGAACCGAGCAAAGTACGCCAGTCAGCGGGATCAGGCACATTGCTGCCTTGATGCTGGCCAGCGCCGAGGCGTCTAACGGCTTGTTCGCCACGAAGCCGGCCCATTGCAGAATTTGCCCGAGCAGCATGGCGTTGACGGCCAAGGCTACCTTGTGCGAAAAGGCGGCGAAGCCGGCGATCTTCGCTTCGTTCCGTTCCCCGAACTTCCACTCGTTGAATTCCACCGTATCCGGCAACATCGCCCAGTAGTTGATGGCAAAGCTTGCCGTACCCACGCCGATAAGCGCGGTCCAGCCAAGCACAACCTGCATGTCCGGGTTGGTATTCAGCCAGAAGCCGAGATATCCCGTTGCGGCGATCGCGCTGCCTGCCATCCACGCGGCCCGCTTCGAAAAGCGCCGCGCCACCCATACCCAGAAAGGCGCGAACAGTGCCAGCATCACAACGCCAAGCACGAGCGCCACCGAAGTCATATCGGGACGCTGCAGTCCATACTTGAACCAGTACAAGAGACATTTGGAAAACATCGTCAACGCCACCGCGGCAACCACGATGGCGCCAAGCACGCGTGCCAGTGGGCCATTCTGGCGCAACATGCCCCAGAATCTGACAAAATCGCTGACCGTTTGGCCCAGCAGCGACGATCGCGCGGGGGCGGGGCTGCCAGTTGTTCCGGCTGTGTTCTCGTCTGTGTTCTCGTTGGTGTTGCGCACGCAAAGGAGGATCGACACGGTCGCCAGCAGTCCGATGAGTACCGCCACGACGAAATACGGTTGCGCAACCTTGCCCGTCAGCGCGGACACCGCCTTGGGCAGCAGCATGGCGACTGATATGCCCGCACCCGCGGCAAACACCATGCGCACGCCGGCAAGCGTCGCGCGCTCCGCCGAGTCTGAGGTGATGCTCGCGGACATGGCGAGATAGGGAAGATTGACGGCCGTGTAGAGTGTCCGCATCAGGATATGGGACAGCGTCGCGTAAATAACGAGGGCCGTACCGCTTGCCGGCGGCACGTAAAACATGGCCCCAAAGCTAAGCGCCAGCGGCACGGCGCCAAACAGCATATAGGGCCGGTAACGCCCCCGGCGCGACAGGGTGCGATCCACGATCGAACCCATGATCGGATCGGCGAAGGCATCGTAGGCGGACGCAATGGCGAACGACAGTCCAGCAATCGCCGGTGCAATTCCCAGCACATCCGTGTAGTAGAAGTACAGGAACAGCGAAATTGCCTGCCAGTAGAGATTGCATCCGAGATCTCCAGCGCCATACCCGAGGCGATGGCGCCACCCAAGGGGGGCTTGGACGGGTCCGCCTGCTACCAGGGTCGATCCGGTCTTCAATGCCCGCTGCTGTGGTAGCGCAGAACTGGAAGGGGTGGCCATTGGGGGTCTCCAAAATTGCCGGCTTGTGCCGTTCATTTGCTTACTATCTAGTAAGTAACTACTTGGATCAACTAGGGGAAACCCCGCAGCAATGCTGCCCCCTCCCCCGACTTCTGCCGAATGGCGTGGCGACCCTCCCGCCCCTACTCCGATGTCGCCTCCACGAACAGGCGGCGCAACTCGGCGAACTGGGAATCGAAGCGGAGGTCGTCGCCCCCCAAAGACCTGCCGATGGTGATGCCACGTAGCGCCGCGACGGCAAGATCGCGCAGCACTTCCAGGCGGGACGCCGTCGGGAAACTCTCGATAAGGTCCCCCCAAGCGCGGTCGAACACGGCCTCGCGCCGTGCAACCGTGAGAGCCACTTCGTCGCGGAAGCCGGGATCGCGCCGAGCTGCCAGCAGCAATTCAATCAGCGCCATCTGGTTCGTTGAGGAAGCATGGTTGCCCATCGTGTCCAGCACCGCCAGCAGACGCTCCCTGGGCGCGAGAAACGCCGGTGCGGCGGCGGCGAAGCGCGAAGCCATCTCGTCGTAGAGTGCATTCATCACCGCCACCATCAAGGCGTTCTTACTCTCGAAGTGGTAAAGCAACGCGGCGCGCGTCAAGCCGACGCGCTCCGCGATCTCCGAGATCGTCGTACCGGCGTAGCCAAGTTCAGCCAGGCTCTCTATACCCGCCATCAGGATCCTGGCCTTCGTTTCCGCCGACATCTCAGCGTTTGATCTACGGTGTTCATCCCTTCTTTTGGGTTTCATTGAATGGCTCCAGATTGATTGCCGCAGACAAAGTGCATGCCATTGTAAACCCCAAGTGCGCATTTTTTTCAATATACTAACCTTCGCGTAAGTTAATATAGTGGTTGTGCGCATCGTCGTTAGCCGACCGCGCCACTTTCTCGCACCTGGAGCCACATGTCACCGACTCGCTTACATACCAAGTCCGACCGATTCGTCGATGCGCACGGCCGGCACGTCATGCTGCGCGGCGTAAACCTGGGAGGAGACAGCAAGGTCCCCTACCCCCATGGCGGAACGCAATATCCGACGGACTTCGCCGATCATCGGGAGACGTCCTTTGTCGGCCGGCCGTTCCCACTGGCGGAAGCAGATTCGCACCTTGCGCGCATCCGCCGCTGGGGCTTTAACTGCCTGCGCCTGATCACCACTTGGGAAGCGATCGAGCATGCCGGCCCCGGACAATACGACGATGACTACCTGGCCTATTTCACGGAGATTTGCCGAAAGGCCGGGGAGCATGGCCTCTTTGTCTTCGTCGACTTCCATCAGGACGCATGGTCGAGGATGAGCGGGGGCGATGGCGCACCAGGCTGGACTTTCGAAGCTGTTGGCCTGGACTACCGCAACTTCGATAGCGCGGACGCGGCGCACGTCATGCAACATCGGTTCCATTTCGCGAACGGAAATCCACGCCAACCCAGCTACCCCCAGATGAGCTGGCCGCTCAACTACCGCTTGCCCGCAAACGCTATCATGTGGACGCTCTTCTGGGCAGGCCGCACCCTGACGCCGGAGTTTTGCATTCAAGGCCAGAACGTGCAGGACTACCTGCAGGGGCACTTCTTCGATGCAGTCGAGCAGATGGCGCTGCGCCTGCGCGCGCTGCCACACGTGATCGGCTTCGACATTCTCAACGAACCGGGACTCGGCTGGCTGGGCCAATCGTTAGCGACGCACGACGGCCCGCATCTGCCCGGTCCTGCCGTCACGCCGCTCGCCGCGCTTTCGCTGGCCCGGGGCATCCCGACAGAGGTCCCCCTCATTCCTTCCAGCTCGGACCAGCGTGGACCCCGTTCGGACGCGATGCGCCTGCTCAATGCCCCAGGGCGCTCCATCTGGGTCGATGGTGCCAGTTGCCCGTTCGAACACGCGGGCATCTACCGGCTTGAGCGGGGCCGCATCGTGCCACTCGACGAGGACGTCTTCAAGCGGGTAAACGGTCGCCCTCTGGACATCGCTGAAGACGTATTCGCGCCGTTCTTTGCCGAGGCTGCCATCCGTGTGCGCCGCCATCGCGAAGACTGGCTGTTGATGGCACAGATGGACCCGATTGGGGCACTCAGCGGCCGCGCCTTCCCCGCCGCAATGCCCTGCCAATCGGTCAATGCAAGCCACTGGTACGACCTGGGGCTGCTCCTTAGCAAGTCGTTCGACCAGAACAACTCCGTCGACGTGCTGACAGGCGAGCGCGCCGAAGGGCCTGCCGCCCTGCGCGATCGGTACGTACGGCAACTGGCCAGGCTGAAGGGGGCGGCAGACCGGTTTCCAGGCGGCGCGCCTACCTTGGTCGGAGAGTTCGGCATTCCCTTCGACTTGGACAATGGCCGGGCGTATGTGGAGTGGAGTGCGGGCAAGCGGGATGTATTCGGGCCGCACACCCAGGCGCTCGAGCTGATGTATGGCGCCTTGGACGAGCTGCTGCTGAGCGCAACACAATGGAACTACACGGCTACCAACCGCAACGATCTGCGCATCGGCGACCAGTGGAACCAGGAAGATCTTTCCATCTTTTCCGTTGACCAGATCGACGACCCACTCGACCCGGACGCCGGTGGCCGCGCGGTGGCCGGCTTTGCCCGGCCCTATGTCGCCGCGGTACAGGGGTGCTTGACGGCGATGCATTACGATCGCGCTTCTGGCGCGTTCGTCTTTACATACCAAGCCGATGTAACAGTGCAGGCGCCGACCGAACTCGTGCTGCCATTGGCGCAATTCCCGCACGGGGTTGCGATCGCCATCGAAGGCCCGGTGCAGCGCTGCGAAGACAAGCCGGAGCAGGGATCCGCACAGATATGGGCGAGCGCATCGGGGACCGTACGGGTCGAGTGCCGCCGCAAAGCCGCGCATGGCAACGCATAGCCGCAATTCGCGGCGCCCTGGCGTCCCGAGGCGTGGCATCTAACGAAGAATTCTGCCAATAACTAGAGGAGGAGAGCAATGAAAGGGATTCACCAACGTAGACATCTGCGCAAGGCCCTCTTGACTGGATGCGCGACATTCATCGCCGGGGCAGCGCAGGCCCAGTCGAGTATTACCCTGTACGGGGTGGTCGATGCCAACATCGAGTACGTCAGCAATTTCTCGAGCACTACACCCACCGCGGCCAACCGCTACACAAGCGGCCCCGCGCACAACATGGTGCGAATGAACTCCGGCGGCCTGTCCGGCTCGCGCTTCGGCCTGCGCGGCACCGAGGATCTCGGCGGTGGCCTGCAGGCGGTATTCGCGCTCGAGAACGGCTTTACCGTGGATGACGGCAAGTTGGGCTTCGGTGGCCGCATGTTTGGCCGCCAGGCGTGGGTCGGCCTTGCCAGCCGCGACTTCGGGCGGGTCACCTTCGGCCGGCAGACCACTTCCATCTACGACGGCTTCGCCAACTTCACGGCGGCCAACTATACCAACCAATACGAGCCCGCCGGGGCCATAGGAGGCTTCAGTGCCCGCTCGGACAATATGTCGAAGTACGTTGGCCAATTCGGCCGTGTGACCGCGATTGCGCACTGGACATTCGGCAACGGCATCTTCGGCGCCGGCGAAACACCGGGCCAGTTCCGTCGCGACACCGGGTACGGCGCTGCACTGAATTACCAATCCGACGTCTTCGGCATCGGTATCGCCTATGACCAGTACAACCCGACGCTCGCCGCCTCCAGTGACATCGGCAGTTTCAAACGCGCGGGCATCGCCGGCAGCTATGCCGCCGGCCCCGCCAAGTTCGTGGGCGGCTACCGCTGGGGCCTGGACAAGACCGGCTCCAATGCCACCCTCTGGCACGACAACCTCTACTGGGTAGGCGTCAACTATCAGGCCACGGCGGCGCTGGGCCTGACCCTGGCGTACTACTATGACGACATCAGTCTCGCCAACGTCAGCCTCGGCCGGCTTCCTGCCGTCAGGGCCAAGAATCCCTGGCAAATCCTGTTCATCGCCGACTACAGCCTGTCCAAGACCACGGACATCTACCTGACCACGGCATACGCGAAGAACGCTGGCCTGAACTTCGACGTCTCGGCAACCGGGTTCGTCAACGGCTACTTCCTCGGCGCCGGGAAGAACGACATGCTCGGCGTAGCCGCGGGCATTCGCAAGAAGTTCTGAGTTCCAGGTCGTCCCGCGTCCCGAATCCCCTTCCGCCGCACACGTCGGTCCGGGCCAAAAGATCAGCATCCGCCTGCAACATGACGCGATTCCACTATATACACCTGGGAGAGGTGAAGCTTGTCACTACCTGAATTCGATCTGGTGATCTTCGGCGGCACGGGCGACCTTGCATGCCGCAAGCTCATTCCCGCGCTCTTCGACGCCCATCGCGCCGGGCTCCTGCATGCACAAGGCCGAATCCTCGCGACCGGCACCAAGCCAATGGAGCGGGCAAGCTTGATTTCCATGCTCGAGGAGCGCGTCAGGCCGATGGTGCAGGCGGGCGTACCGATCACTGGAGGCAGCCCGGACGAACTGCGGTTCCAGGCATGCTGGGAGAGCTTCCTGCACCGGATCGACTACCTCCATGTCGACACCTCCCTGGACAAAGGCTTTGAAGCGCTGTCGGAATGCATAGCGCAACGCGCCGCGCAAGTCGTCGTCTGCTACCTGGCCACCCCGCCACACCTATTCGCACAGATCTGCGAGCAGCTTTCCCGGGTCGGCATGAACCAGCGCAATGTGCGCGTCGTCTTGGAAAAGCCGCTAGGTCACGACCTCGAATCTTCCGAGGCGATCAATGATGCCGTGGCCCGTTTTTTTGAAGAGGATCAGATCTATCGCATTGACCACTACCTAGGCAAGGAACCGGTCCAGAATCTAATGGCGATCCGTTTCGGCAATACCCTGTTCGAACCGCTCTGGCGCAGGGAATGGGTCCGCGATGTCCAGATCACGATAGCGGAGGAACTGGGTGTCGAGCAGCGCGGCACTTTCTATGACCGTACCGGCGCGCTGCGGGACATGCTCCAGAGCCATCTCCTGCAACTCCTTTGCATGGTTGCAATGGAGCCACCTGCCACCTTGGACGCCGACGCCATCCGGGACGAAAAGCTGAAGGTGCTCAAGGCACTCACGCCGATGAGTCCCCGATGCGTGACCGAGAGAACTGTAAGAGGCCAATATCGCCCGGGTGCCGCGGACGGACACCCGGTGCCAGGCTATCGTGAAGAGGCCGACGTAACGCTGGACAGCCAGACCGAGACATTCGTCGCTATCAAAGCGGAGATCGCAAACTGGCGATGGGCGGGCGTCCCCTTTTACCTGCGCACCGGAAAGCGCATGGGGTCGCGCCTGGCCGAGATCGTCGTCCACTTCCGTAGCGTTCCCCACGAGCTACTCCCTCGCCCGCTTGGCTTGTCAGCCCAGAACCGTCTGGTCATCTCGCTGCAACCCGAGGAAAGCATACGCCTCTATCTTTTCACAAAGGCGCCCGGGGATACCGTTTCGCTGCGGGAAACCTATCTCGATCTCGACCTCGCCAGGACTTCAACCGAGCGCCGCGCAGGGGCATATGAGCGCTTGCTGCTGGACGTCATTCACGGGCGTCTCGGCCTATTCGTCCGGCGCGATGAGCAAGCTCAGGCATGGTGTTGGGTGAAGCCAATCATCGAGACATGGTCTTCCGGCAGTCCGCCGCTCAAGCTCTATACCGCGGGCACGTCGGGACCGGCGGCCTCCAGCGCCTTGCTCTCGCGTGACGGTGTTGCATGGCACGAGGAAATCTGACATGCAGCAAGTATTCCACGATAACGTTCCTGCCCAGGCCGCAGCACTGGCGCTGAGCGTGGCAGAGCACCTGTCCGTCCTGATCAAGAGCAAAGGCAGCGCATACCTGGCCGTGTCGGGCGGCCGTACGCCCGTCCCCTTCTTCCAGGCGCTAAGCATGCAGCGTCTGCCGTGGCAACACGTCGCCATCATGTTGGTCGACGAACGCGCCGTGCCACCGCACCATACTGACAGCAATGCCAGGCTGGTGGGGGCCCATCTGCTTCGAGGCGAAGCCGCGCGGGCCCGCTTCATCCCCCTGGTTGCGGAGGAGTACGCAACGCCGGACGGTATCGATGTGGCCAGGGCACTGATCCAGGCCAACGCCGGTTTCAGCCAGCCCGACCTGGTGGTCCTCGGTATGGGAGAGGACGGTCACATAGCGTCTTTGTTTGCGGATGCCCCCGAGTACGCGCAGGCCATGAATCTGAGCGCGCCACCGGGATACACTGGAACGTCTCCACGCAGCGCCGCCCATCGTCGCATAACATTGAACCGAGCGGCATTGCTTGGGGCCAGCAAACTGATACTGGTGCTCGGCGGAGCAAGCAAGCGCGAAGTGTTTGCGCTTGCCTCGCACGCGCAGGATTTCGCCCTGCCGATCAGTTGCATCATCCATCAAAATACCGTCCCCATCGACGTCTATGCGGCAAATTGAACCATTCGCGTCGCCACGGCTTGTCGCTGACATCGGCGGCACCAATGCGCGGTTTGCCATCGAGGTGGCAACACGGACATTCGCGCACGTGACGGTGCTGGATTGCGCTGCCTACCGTGGCATCGAGGCTGCACTGCGCGCCTATCTGGCCACGCTCGGTGACCTCGGCCCGCAGGTACGCCACGCAGCGATCGGCATTGCCACGCCGGTGCTAACCGACCTGGTGAAGATGACGAACCTCGAGTGGTCATTCTCCATTGACGCGCTACGCTACGCTTTCTCGTTCCATACCCTGGTGGTGACAAACGACTTCACCGCGCTGGCGCATGCGCTACCTTACCTGTCGGCGGCGGATCTGTTGCAGGTCGGCGGCAAGCCTGCCAGCCAGCTTTCCCCCCTTGGCCTGCTCGGCCCCGGAACCGGGTTGGGCATGGCTGGCTTGATACCGTGCAACGACAGGTACATCGCGCTGTCGGGCGAAGGCGGACACACAAGCTTTTCCCCCTCTGACGACGAGGAGGCGCGGGTGTGGCGATATGCGCGGGCCCGCTTTGGGCATGTATCCGCGGAACGCCTGCTTTCCGGAGCCGGCTTGACGCTGATTCATGAGGCGATCCGCGCGCATGTGCCGGGGCAGTATCCGCTCTCTCCCGCCGCCATCACCAAGCAGGCACTCTTGGGAACCGATCCGCATTGCAAGAAGGCGGTGGGAATGTTCTGCGCAATGTTGGGCACGGTCGCCGCGGATCTGGCACTAACCATCGGCGCGCGAGGCGGCGTCTATATCGGTGGTGGAATTGTGCCGCGCCTGGGCGCAATGTTCGCCCAATCCGCCTTCCGCCGCAGGTTCGAGAACAACGGTCGCATGCGGGCCTATCTGGCCGACATACCCGTCTACGTGATCAACGCAGCGCTTCCCGCCCTGGCGGGACTGTCAGCCCAGCTAGAAGAAAGGTTGTCAGCCTGACGGCAGCCAAATGAACGTCGAGCCTCGTTGTTCAGTAGCGAACATCGTCGTCGCCCCCGATTTGGCGCGGTCTCCTTGAACCGCAGGAGTGATTACGATCATGAACCAATTGGAGGGGGCTGACTGAACCGGCCGTAAAGCGCAGCGTCGGACGGGCGGCGACCAGACGGCCGACACCTGAGCAATGTCCGCTGGCGCCCCCTCCCCCTAATTTGCTGACTTGGTGACGTTGCAGTCGACGCCAGCGGATGTGCCGCCGCCGCCGGTATTCTTCAGTGTAAGGGTAAGTCTGCTTCCTTTCGCCGCCGTGATGGTCTGTCCATAACTAACCGTCGGCATAAACTGAATATCCGGTGCGACTGCCAGCTGAGGGTTCTTTGTGCCGTCGATGGTCAGGTCAAGTTCCACGGTGACGGAGTCAAAAGCAACGCCCCAATCCTGCTTCCTTCCCTCCAGATTCTTCTTGAAAGTGCACAGTCCCTGGACCACCTGTTCGAGAGCCGTGGGAATATCGACTGGCTTGCCCGGGGGAATCGGCGCTGTATTGCAGCCGACCACCAGGAATGGCAAGAGAAATAGTGGGGGAAAAAGGTAGGAGCGCATCAGGATCCCGCTGGACGCTATACGAAGCGTCAATCTGTGCCTGCGTCGCTCCCCGCGTCCGTACGCTGTCGAACAGACACGTTGGGTGTTCGTGCTCTGGAGAACTGCGCGTCCAAGGCAAACCACATCTGCATGACCTGCCGGGCGCCGCGATGCCAAGTGTCAGCAGCATGACCGCCACGCAAAGGCACCCGGAAGCCTCGCTTCAGACGGCAATCCTCGTGGTCTCCCCAGCGTTAATTGTGCCGCGTGAGGCGCTCCTGAGGGTGGTTGGGGGGGGCGGAATGAGCGGGCGCCTCCGCGCTGAATTCTGTGGGCCGCTTGCGGGATATCATTTCGATGCGAGAACATTACGCATGTGTTCTGCGCCATTGAAGATGGCGGCCTATCTCTTGTGTTCGCGTGTGGTTATTGATTTCATAGACCCAAGGGGCTTAAATGAATGGCGTCACTCAACCACGTCTCAAATGGCTGGCCATCCTGTGGCCGCTCTGCCTGACACCTGTCCAGGCGGTCGCTCAAAGCATCACGGAATTTCAACTGCCTGGAGCCAATCTTCAGAAGAGTGCCAATGCGGTGATCTCGCTGATGTCCTTCGCGGTGGTTCCAGACCTTGCATCCAGTTCCCTGGCGATCAATAACGGGGCGACTGGCAATCCGGATGTCACCCTCTGGCAACTTGGTGGAGGGTTCACCTGGAGCAAGACGATGCCGTTGTATCTCGAAGGTTCGATCGGCTACAACCGCTACGATCCGACCTATGTTGCTTCCAACGGGGTCGACTCGCGCCAGATACCAACCAAGTGGAACACCGTAGCCGGAACGATTGGCGTGGGGTGGGATTTCCCGCTTACCGCAAATAAGGAGTTGGTGTTCCGCCCCATCCTCAACGCCTCATTGGCGCGTGTCACCACGGACGCATCGGTGGCGCAGTTCCTGCTGGGTCAGAAGACTGGCAAGGACATCAGCTTCATCGAAAATGGCCACCTCAACGCCTATGGGTTAGGCGGCTCGGTGATGCTCGATTGGGAGCGCCATGCGCCGACTTACGACGCTGACATCGAGGTGCGGTACACGAACATCCACCTGCAGAGCTTTGGCGGCACGAGTTCCGCCGTGACGGGAACGGGGGCAGCCCAAACCGCCAGCCTGTATGCGCGTTGGCGCGCCCCCACTGGCATGTGGGCTCTGGATCGGCCGGTACGCTATGTACTTGAGTTATCGCACTCGCACTACCTGGGGCGCGATGCCGGCACGCTGGGGTTTAACGACCTTACCACGCTCGGCACTGGCCTCGAACTCGACGCGTCGGCGCATGAAGTCTTTGTCACGAGGATTCGGGCCGTGGTGCGCTATGTGTTCGGCAACAATGTGTCGGGTATTTCCTTGGGAATCGCCGCAAGCTTTTAGTGGAGCAGCACAGCGGCCTTTTTGCAGTCAGGGGCGCAGCCCGATTTGGTCCGCAGGGTTCAACGGAAATCATGCCGCGAGCGCGTAAAACTGCTCCGCTGTGGAAGAGGAGCTTCCCTGCGCGGTCCGGCATTGCTCCTTGCGCAGTATGTGCATGAGCTTGATCCCGGCCAACAGGATGCGGGCGCAATGAAAATATTTGAAGCCGAGCATCGGCCGGGCGCGACGCTTGATCGCCAGACGGGCCTGCGCCAGGACGTTGTATAGATATTTGGTCTGGCGAATCCTGATGGGCCGTTCGCGCTGCGCGTTGATCGCGTGCAGCCCGGCAAGGTTGGCGCCGCCCTTGTCGACGGTCACCGTTGTGGGCGCGCCATCCTGGGCGACCGCTCTCTCAAAATGAGCGCCGCGCCGCTGTATCACGTTTGGCCCGCAGAAGAAAGTCGAGGCGAGCCGCACCGTCAGTCGACCATGATGGCCCGCTTGTTCGGCAAAGCGCGCAAATCGCCAGAGCTGCTCACCTTCGATGGCCAGTGCAAAGCCTGCTTGTCTGCGATTGGCCAGGTGGTCGTCGATCCATCTCGCGAGCTTGCTATCCTGGACGTCCAGCATGCCGCGTAAATCGTCGATCCGTTGAACTGCTATGCCCGAGGCGATCGTCAGGCCGCGATGGTGGGCCAGATCGCCACGAACTTGAGCGAGTTTGAAAGACGCGCAGTGGCTGAATTCCCGGCTAGTCGACCATGATTTCCGCTACCCGCGCTTGATCAGTCGAATGATGAAAAGCAGGATGACAGCGCCGATCAAGGCCGTGACGATGGATCCAATCAAGCCGCCACCAAGTGAAATGCCAAGTACGCCGGCCAGCCATCCTCCGATGAAGGCACCGACGATGCCCACGATGATGTCCACCACCAAACCGAATCCGCCACCCTTCACCACCACGCCGGCCAGCCATCCGGCAATTCCACCAATGACAAGCCACGCAATGAAACCGTGTTGCATGATCATCACTCCATTTGTATTAGGGGAGAGTCGGAATTGCTGCCTGGATAACATATATACCTTGAGAGAATAGTAGTTCATGAAAGCCTGGGCAATCTCCACGTGTACATCGTCGCGCAACGACTGGTGAAGAGTTTCCGGCAGTCCAGGACTGGATGGACTGAGGTACGCCTTGCGAATCGATATCCAAGAGCCCCCCTTCGGAGAACTGTTCCCCGGTAGACTTCGCCGCCCTTGCGACATTTGCTTACCTTATGCGTTCGCGCTCATCGCCGCCCAGCGCGGTCTACGATGACCTCACGAAGCCCGAGACCGTCTCACCCGGTGGGATGGGATTGCGAAAAGCGAGCGCGCCAAAGCGCGCATCGAGCCTGGCTGCGTCATCTTGCGACGCGCCGCCAGCAAACGCTTCGGCCCATTCAGGCGCGGGAAAGAAGTTCGGGTCCATGCCGGGCGGCAGCAGGAAGTAATTGCGATCGTCGTTGTTCTGCACCTCGACCCATACCGGCTGAATCTTCTTCTTTGCCAGAGGGACGCCATACGCGGCGGCGGTTTCCTCTGCTGAAAGAACGGCTGCCGATAGAGGCAATGCCCCCTCGACACGCGTCACCGCGCGGCTGCGGTAATCACTTCCAGATGCATCGGCAGGTATGGCGGCGCAGCCCGCGATCGAGCAGGCGACGATCACGGCAGCCAGAATGTGCCCCCCGATGCATTTCATCGCGGCCTCTACCGAGTCCGGTAGTTCAGGCACTCCATGAGTTTCGTCATAGCAATCGTGAAATTCGCACGGCCCTCATCTATCCTGAACTCGGGCCACAAGAAAATCCCGCGCGTCGACAGGTCATTTTCTACGATCAGGTTGTATCCGGCAGCGCTGGCGGTAGCAGTTGCCCGGCGAGACCCAGTCGGAGGCAGTGTTGTGCCTTGTGAAGGGGGCTGGCAAGGCCATGCACGCTACTGAATTCGCGTTATGAGGCCGCCACCGCCCCCGCAGCCGGGCAGTTGCGTATGGCGGCATTGCACCATCTGTAGTGTTGTGGCGACGGGTATGACAACAGGCAGCACCTGACAAGGCAAGTGTCGGTGCAGTACATCCTCTCAACCATTGCAGCAACACGGTTCAACCGTGATCGACGATGGAGGCAACCATGCGCAGAAGAAGCCTAATACAGACAGGTACCGCCGCGCTCACCGTCGCGGGCCTTACGCTGGCGGGTTTCCCGGTGACATCGAGTAACACCCTTGCCGCCGAGTCCAACGCAGCAAAACGGAAGGAAATCGATGCAAAGGTCCACGCTACTCTGTCGCGGCTGTATGAGACAGTCAAAGGCTCGAAGGAACTCGTCGCCAAGGCGAACGGCGTTCTCGTGTTCCCGTCCGTGCTGAAGGTCGGCTTCATCGCCGGCGGCGAGTACGGCGAAGGCGCGTTGCATGTGGGTGGCAAAACGGCTGGCTACTACAGCACGGTGTCGGGCTCATTTGGCCTACAGGCAGGTGCGCAATCAAAGGCCATCATTTTCTTGTTCATGACGCATGACGCGCTCAATGGCTTTCGCAATTCCAAAGGCTGGTCGGTTGGTGCCGAAGGATCGGTTGCGCTACTGAAGGTCGGTGCGAACGGAGAGATTGATACAACAACGGCTACCGCGCCTGTCGAAGCAATTGTGTTGACCAATGCCGGCCTGATGGGTGACGTGTCGCTGTCCGGCACCAAGGTTTCGCGCCTGAATATCTGAATGACGGAGCCTGTTGCCTGGCCACGCCTCAACAGACCGACGCGATCACCGATCACCTCAGCATCTTCAACTGCCCCAGGACAAGGACACTGGATAGACTCGTTCCTTGACGGTTTCTGCCCCGTGGCGCCGCTACGGAAGGACTGTTTGGCCGCTATGCAGAGATTTGCATAACGACCAGTCACGGCCGTTCGCACTCCGGTCTGGGGGCGACTGAAATTTGGCCGAAGCAGCCGTTCCCGATCGCCGGCTTGAAGCTCAATCGCAGCCCTTCGCCTCGCCGTATGCCGATCCGGCATGGTCGAAATATGGGGACGAGGCTAGGGTTCTGCTGGATTTGGACATGGCCTCGAACGATCGAACGGCCTTATACCTGGGACGAGGATCCGCCAACAACGCACCTTCGTCACATTACTGAATTTCAGTGCTGCATTCTGATCGGTCACGATCTGGCAGTCATAGGTCGAGGTGGCGCCTTTTAGCGATTGCTCGTCTTGAGTTCCTTGATCGCACGTTCGCGTGCAGCATGTCTTTCCTGCAGCAATCGATAGGCAGTGTAGTACTTGTAGATATTGCGAACATAGGTGGTGGTTTCCATGCCGATCTCCTCGGCCACCACAATCTCGACATTATTGAACCACTTGTCAGGGTCCAGCCCGAGCTCAGCCGCTTCCGTGCGCATCTTGGCAATATTGGCGGGACCCGCGTTGTAACTGGCGAATGCGAACAGCGCGCGGTTCTCATCCGAGAAATGCGCATCGGGGAAATACCGGGTCATCAACAGGTCCATATATTTGGCGCCGGCGTGGATGTTGGGCTCCGTCATCCGGATGTTGCCAACGTTAAGCCACTTGCCGGTGGCCGGCATGATCTGCATGACGCCGACTGCCCCCACATGGCTGCGCGCATCCTGTTTCAGCTTCGATTCCTGGAAGCCCTGAGCGGCCAGCATGAGCGGATCAAATCGATAGTCCTTGCCGTACTTCTCGAAGAGGCTCAGGGTGTGCTCGAAGCGCTTGTATTCGGCGTCATTGGCGTTGTTCCTGATTTGCGTGATCCGGCGCATGTATTGCTTGAGATGGTATGCGGCAATGCCCTGCTTCTTGACGTGGTTGACATTGAAATCATCCAGCGCCTGCCGCATCTGAGGACTGTTCTTGCGGTAGGCCCAGCCGACATAACCCTCCTTGCGCAGGATCAGGTCCGTGCGGGCCTTGATCTTCGGCAGGATTTTCGCCCACATCGCCGCCTTCCAGTCGTCCACCACTACGATGGACAGGAGGCCGGCATTGAGCATCTCCAGCGCGTCTTCATCCTCTAGCGCATCGGGCAGCAGCACCAGCTTCATCGGTTTTTTCCCAGAGCGCTGCAGGCTATCGTTCAGCGCGGCCAGACTTTCGTAGTAGCTGCTGGAGCGGCGCACGTGCACCGTATTGCCAGCAAGATCGTCGAGGCCATTCAGGGTGGGCGTCCTGGGGCCGGTTACCACCAGTTCGCGCACCGGCCTCTGGTCGCGCGGCGCGGCAAAGTCGACCAGCTTCAGCCGTTCGTCCGTCTCTGTCAGGTTGCCCGCTGCGATGTCGCCCAGCCCCGCAGCGAGATCTGGCAGCAAGCGCTCGCGTGTGGTGGGAATGATAATGACAGTCAGCGGCCGGTTGCCAAGCCGGCTGGCATATTTCCTGTTCAGGTATCGCTCGAATTCGCGCACCAGATCCGCAGCCAGTCCGCGTTCGTGGCCCCGGTCACTGAAATACAAGGTTCGGCTGTAGGGCACCAGCACGCGGATAACGCGGTGCTCGAGCATCGCGTCGAAGTCGCCCTTCCACGCCTTGGTGGCAAGGCTGAACCTGCGCACCGTCGCAGCGCTGGTGTTGGTCGGCAGGGCGGTGCGAGCCCCCGGTGCGACATCTGGCGCCACGGAATGCTGCGCCGAAGCAAGCGTCCCGCAGAAGCACAAGATCCCCACCAAGCCTTTCAAGAACCGGCTTGTCGGACGCGAGTACAGAAAAAGAACTGGCATGGCGCGCACTTGCCGCGAACCCAGGATGAAATGCGGCGTGTGCTACTTAAGTCTAGCTCTGCTGCGGCCCCCTGCAAGTCAGATGCTCAAGGCAAGAAGTCGGGGCCGATGGCTGTGTGGACCCATCACAACCAGATGTCGCTCCCTGGCCCAAATCCGATCCCTCGCGTTTTGCTAGATCCTGATTGACAATCAGCAACGAGCGGGCTGTTAACTTGTGAAGGAATCAGTCTGCATCCCGTTTTTTCGGAAAGACAGGATGCCAAGGTTGATGCTCAGCGATGAACAATACGAACGGATCGCCCCCTTGCTGCCCGGCACGGCAACGGACCCGGCTCGAACGGCGGCGGGACAATCGACTGTTTGTCGAGACCGTGTTGTGGATGGCGCGTTCCGGCAGCCCATGGCGCGATCTACCTCCCGATTTCGGACCTTGGAGCAGTGTGTACCAGCGCTTTGCCATATGGTCTCGGGCGCAGCTGTGGTACATGGTGTTTGCTGAGCTTGGGGGGCGACGCCGACTTCGAGGAAGTCTTCATCGACAGCACCGTTGTGCGTGCCCACCACCATGCCACCGGTGCGTCCCAATAACAACAGGCGGTCAGGCGATCGGCCGCTCGCGTGGCGGATTGACCACCAGGATTCATGCGCTGGTCGATGGATTGGGTATGCTCGCGCGCTTTCGCCCGACCGGCGGCCAGGCCGGGGACAGCCCCGAAGCGCTGCCTTTGCTTGACGAACTGAAGCCCGCCAGTCTGGCCGTCGACAAAGTCTACGATTCGAACGCGATCCTGCAAAACCTGCAGTCCGCGGGTGTGCAAGCCGTCATCCCCAGTCGCGCCAATCGTCTTGAACAACGCCCCCTGGACGAGCATCTGTATGCCTCACGAAATCTGGTCGAACGCTTCCGCCATGGGAGCGGACTAGCGCCCTCTCGATCATCACAGGCAGCAACTGGCAGCGCCGCTCCAGTTGCGCGGGCTTGGTAGAAGGCTTGCGTCTTGGAGGCATCCGGCCGGGTCATCAATCGCGATCAGGTCGCGATGCGTTCTCCATGGCAGCCCAGTTCGCCTCCAATGAATATCCCTAGTTGATGCGACCACTCAATCGGAGAGACACCGGCCGGGGCATGCGCGGCGACCTCGAAGCGCTGGAGAACCTGTGCCACATCCTGGCGGGCAGCGGCCTTCGGTCCCATCGACGGCACCGTCACAATTGTGAAGAGCCCCACCCGCCAGTTCCGCGAGGAATACGAGGCCCTGCTTGATGGCTTGAGCCTGCCTGCCCCAACAGTGCGGCGGGCAGGTTGCATTCGAGGAGTCCCTGCCCTATGTTCATATGGCGAATCCGGCGGAATGTAACTTACCGCGGACGCCGGATTGTCATGGCGAGACGAATTAGACAAATCATGGAACGGCACAAGCCATCCTTCGATCTGCGGCAGACCGGAAGCATTGCCATCGGCCAGACAACGCATTGTCTGGAGGGTCAAACATGCATCCATCGGTGAGGCGACCGACGCGGGGCGTCTGTATCAGTGTGTTGATCGGGGCGGCGCTCGGCTCCACTGGAAGAGCGGAGGCGTGAAGGATGGGAAACACGCGGCAAGGCGGCCGGCTCGACGCGAAATATGGCAAACCGCGGCTTGCGAAGCCTGGCTGGAACCGTTTGGGTATCGCGATCGTCCTTGCGATCGCGGCCGGCTCGGCACACGCAGAATCGCCGGATGCGAATGGGTGGCGATTCGCGATTGGCCCATACCTCTGGTTACCCAACGTGAGCGGAGCCCTGCGATTCTCCGGATCGTCATCGACCGGAGGTGGCAGACTCGACGTGGGAACAGGGCCGGACAGCTATCTCCAGAACTTGCAGTTCCTGCTCATGTTGCAGGCCGAGGCCAGCAAGGGGAACTGGACGATCCTGGCCGACGCAGCCTATTTGGACTTCAGTCACCAACAGACCACGGTCAATGCGGTCGGCGCCGGGAATGGTGCCGCGGTTGGCATACCGCGCGACGTGGAAACCGGAGCAGGCAGCAGCCTGACCGGCGGCCTGTTCGGACTTGCCGTGGCCTATACGGCTCTACATGTGCCCTGGGGCACGATCGAACCACTCGGCGGGCTTCGGTACCTGAACCTGAGTGCGAACGCGAACTGGACACTGTCTGCCACATTCACCGGACAAGGCGCGACGCTGGCAAGAGAAGGGAGCCTGTCGCAGACCGCGAATATCGTCGACGGAATCATCGGAGTCCGCGGGCGCATCCGTCTTGGCGACTCTGACAGATGGTACCTGCCCTACTACTTCGACTTCGGTACCGGCTCCTCCAGATATACGGTGCAAGCATCCGCAGGGGCGGCGTATGCGGCAAAGTGGGGAGATGTGCAACTGACCTACCGCTACCTGACCTATCAGCTCGGTGACGACGACCTGGTGCAAAGGCTGACATTGAAGGGCCCCATGCTGAGTGTGGCGCTCCGCTTCTGAGAGCCCCTCGCCTTTCAGGAAGACTCCGCATCGGGATGGTCCTTTCGGCCCGCCGGAAACTTTGCCTGTGCCGAGAGGAATTGCTAGCTGCCCCGTATTACCCTGTCCGACCATCGATGCAGTTACCGGGAGCTCTCTGTGGCAAATACACCCAAGACAACCCTCAGCGCAGGCACGACGGTCGCGCCGGAAGACGCGGAGATGCGAGAGCCGGTGCTTGACGTGGTGGACCGTGTCTCAGAGATGTGCTTCGGCCTGTTCATGGCGCTCACCTTTGTCGGCGCGGTAGCGAGCGGCACGGGCGGGCCGAACGCCAGTCGCACCATGCTGCATGCCGCCCTGGGGTGCAACCTGGCCTGGGGGCTGGTCGACGCAGTCATGTTCCTGGTTCGCACGCTGGCGGGACGCGGCCAGAAGCTCTCCCTCGCGCTTGCCGTCAGGAATACGAGTGACCGGTCGGCGGCAATCGGTCTCATCAGTGATGCCCTGCCCCGTAAGATGAGGTCGCTGGTGACCGAGACGGAACTGGAAGCCATGCGGGCGCGGCTCGCCGGAGCCCCAACGCTGCCGGCCCGTCCGCGTCTGAACCTGGCCGACCTGCTTGCGTCCGTGCGGATCTTCTGCATTGTCGTCCTGACCACGTTTCCGGTAGCGCTGCCATTCGTGCTGCTGGCAGACGTCCGCCTGGCACTACTGATCTCGCGCGTGCTGACCCTCGCCATGCTGTTCATCGCCGGATGGGCGCTTGGCCGCTACGCAGGCATGGGCAGTTGGGCCACCGGCCTGGGCATGACGGCTGGGGGGGCCGCCTTGACTGCGGCCGTCATTGCGCTGGGTGGCTGAGGTGCGATCCGCGACCTTACTGCTGGCCCTCACGCTTGCGGCGACGGGTGTCGGCGCACAGGAACCGCCCCAGCCTGCACCGGACGCCGCCGCGCAGCCTGCCAGCGCACCGTGGACTTTTTCGGCAACTGGCTACTGGAATATGCCGCGTGAGAGCGGCGACTATCTCAGCGGCATCTTCATCGCGGAGAAATCGCAACTCCACCTCGAGGCAAGAGCCAACTACGAGGCGAAGCACTCGCAGTCGGCATTCCTCGGCTGGTCATTCTCGGGGGGCGAAACCGTCCAGTTCAAGGCGACGCCTATCGTCGGATTCTTATGGGGCTCGACACACGGTGTGATCGGCGGACTCGAGGCCAGCGTGGCCTTCAAAAAATTCGACTACTACATCGAAGCCGAATACCTGGATCCGCATGGAGCAGAACCAGGATACTTCTATGCCTGGAGTGAACTTGGCTACCGCCCCGTCGAATGGCTGAGATTGGGCCTCGTCGCCCAGCGTACGCGGATCTACGGGGGGGACCGTGATCTCCAGCGAGGCGGCTTTTTCCAAGTCACGGTGCGCAAGGTCACTGGAAGTTTCTACTGGTTCAACCCTGGCTCACATGCGCAGATCGCGATCCTTTCGCTGGGTATCAGCTTCTAGGGTGACTCGCTTGGGTTCCTGGGCGAGGGTCACCTCCTCGTGAGCCCGCTCGAGCTCGGTCGAGAACTGAGTGCGCAGTTCCGCCAGCTGCCGCCCGGCGGCATCCAGTTCCGCCCGCCCCGCCTCCAGCCGCGCCTGCGTCGCGGCGTGGCCCTGGCGCTCGGCGGCCAGATCTGCCTGGCTTTGCCCGTTTCCGAACCCGCGACCGGATTGCCACCACCATCAAAACCACGTATGCACTTGAGCGAGCCCCGGTGCGTCCTCTCAGGTCGACGGCAAGCCCACATGCAGCGCGGTTTTTGCTATGCTCCGGCGAGCGCTCATGCCTCTGGCAGGTCAGCGCCCAAACCACTAGAAATTGAGGCTTCAATCCCATGGTAACTAAAGCTAAAGCTAAAGCTAAAGCTGTCGCGAAGACCCCTGCCAAGCCTGCCGCCAAGAAGGCACCGGCAACCAAAGCCCCGGTGAAGGCTGCGGCCAAGAAGGCGGCGCCAGCGAAGAAGGCCGCCGCAGCTGCACCGGTCGCCAAGCCGCTCAGTGACAAGTTCAACAAGTCCAGCCTGCTCGCTCACCTTGTCGCGCAAACCGAACTGGATGCCAAGACCGTCAAGACCGTGCTGGCCCATCTGGAAAACACGGTGTTGAGCGCAGTGCACAAGAAAGGCGCGGGCGAATTCACCCTGCCCGGCCTGTTCAAGGTGGTCGCCACCCAAGTGCCGGCGACCAAGAAGCGCTTCGGCAAGAACCCGTTCACCGGAGAGGATCAGTGGTTTGCCGCAAAGCCGGCGACCGTCAAGGTGAAGGTCCGTCCGATGAAGAAGCTCAAGGACGCCGCTGCCTAAGCCCTTGTCGACGTGCAAGGTGAAGGGAGCCCTGGCGCGGCTCCCTTTGTTTTAAGCAGTTGCCTGGCGTCCTCTACGTATGTCCCATACCGGGCATCCCCAGACGCTTGCCCACACGCCCGGACCATAGACATCGGCTCTGCCGAGGCAGCGGCCATGCGCCCCGTCAGTCGCCTTCGGAGCGATTCGGTTATTCGGAGACTCCACCATTTAGTCGTTTGTAACAAGCGTGCCAGCTGATTTCCGCCGCGCGGGCGGGAGCCGCCATCGGCATCCAATCTCGCGTGACTGAGGTTTTGGTACCCTTTCATGGAAAGTCGTGTTTCCTTTGGCTAGATCCGGAGATTCGCGCGGGGCCGCCTCGAAGGTTGAAGGTGGTCCGCCGGCGGCAGAGCCGGAAGCGAACTTCCGTGAGTTAAGTAGCAATCAGTTTGTCCTACAGCAGATGAATAGACAGTTCACGAGGCATGTGCGGCGCAGCGGAAAGGCATACCCCGGACGGTTGGTCAACCCGTTAATTCGATCGAACCAGACGCAATCGGAGATGCACCCAGTCCGAACCAGGCGAGAGGGCCCGCTGGTTGATTCCGCAGCCGCTTCCCTTGAAAACATGCGGCTTCAGCACTCGCTGCAACAGTGCGATCGGGAGGGGCGCTTTTGACTGTTCCCGACATTCTCGCGCCACACCTGACGCCCGGCGGACACCTGCTTGCGGTGCCGGAGGACGCCGCGCCAATATTGGCAGATGAAATGCAACTGCGGCTTAAGCGTTCTTTTGCGCTTGGCACGGGGCATGGCCTGTTGCATCTGGGAACGGCGGAAATCGGCCGCATTTTGCCCCCCGCATGGGCCTGGTGGCGTGATTTTGCCGCGCGCTATGTCACCGCCTTGTGCGCTACGCCCGAAGGCGGCGAGATTGTGGTTGCAGCGCCTGCTGCCCAGGATTTTGATGCCATGATTGCCGATGCGCCGCCGATGACGGGCGGCGAGTATCTAACGCCAGATGTGCTGGCCACGTTGTGGGGCGAGATCGATACTGCCTTGCAGGAGGAACTGGCGACCGCAAACGTCTCGCTTCAGGATTTCCTCAAGTTGCGCCACCCGGCCTGGAATCTCGTCGGCCGTGTGCATTTCAACCTCGCTGAGAACCGCAAGGACCCGGAGTCACCGTTCGCCTTCCTTGCGACTTACACCTCGCGGCTGTCGGCCCATGGCAAAGCGCAACCCCAGCCACTGTCGCAAGCCCTGGCGGAATTTTCGGGAGCCAGGAGCAAGGCGCAGCTGCTGTCGTTACTGCTGCCGGTGCAGCGCGCTGCGGAACACTGCGATTGGCTTCGTGACATGCTGGATACCGGCGAGATATACCATCCGCTGCG
>NZ_JFJV02000214.1:50632-51483 GCF_000611145.1 Cupriavidus sp. SK-3
CCCCAAACTCGAATCCGCCGGGATTGTCGTACGCATGCCCGGCGTCTGGCAGGCGGGCCGCCCTGCTCGTCCCGTTGTGAAAGCCAGCGTCGGAGCACGACCGCCTACGCTCCTGGGCAAGGACGCGTTGCTCGATTTCAGCATGGAGGTCTCCCTCGACGGCGAGCGTCTCAGCGCCTCCGAGGTCAGGGATCTGCTCAAAGGCGCCGACGGCTTGCAGCTCATCCGTGGTCGCTGGATCGAGGTGGACAAGAAGAAGCTCAGTCGCCTCATGAAGCGATTCGAGGCCATGGAAAAGGCGGCGCAAACCGGTCTGCCCTTTAATGAGGCCCTACGCCTTCTGACGGGCGTTTCGCTCGACGAGAGCGCCGACCCCGCTGAGCGCGACTGGTCGCAGCTTGTTGCAGGGCCCTGGCTGGCCGACATCCTGCAGGAGTTGCGCCAGCCGGAGGGGTTGGCGCAGATCAGCCCGGGACCGGAGCTCAAGGCCAACCTGCGGCCCTACCAACAGGTCGGGGTGCGGTGGTTGTACCTGCTTACCCGGCTCGGACTGGGCGCTTGCCTGGCGGATGATATGGGCCTGGGCAAGACCATGCAGGTACTCTCGCTGCTGCTCGTGCTGAAGCGCGAAAGCGCCGAGGTCCGGCCCAGTCTGCTGGTCGCACCCGCATCGCTGCTGGCCAACTGGGCCGCAGAGGCCGAGCGCTTCGCTCCCGGCTTGCGCCTGCTGATCGCGCATCCGTCGGTCATGCCGGCGGCCGATTTGCGCGCGCTGGACCCTGCGCGGCTTGCGGACATCGATCTCGTCATCACCAGCTATGGCTCGCTTCTTCGCCAGCCGGGACTGGGGG
>NZ_JFJV02000214.1:51498-52048 GCF_000611145.1 Cupriavidus sp. SK-3
GGGCCATCCAATGGCGCGTTGCCGTTATCGACGAAGCGCAGGCGATCAAGAATCCCGGCGCCAAGCAAACGCGGCAGGTCAAGCAGCTCCAGGCACAATCGCGCATCGCGCTGACCGGAACCCCCGTGGAAAACCGCCTGTCCGATCTGTGGTCCATTTTCGATTTCACCCACCCCGGTTTACTGGGCTCAGACAAAGTCTTTGCCAACTTTACCAGGCGGCTGGCGAAGGCCGAGCACTTCGGTCCGCTGCGAACGCTCGTACGGCCCTACATCCTGCGCCGCCTGAAGACCGACAAGCGCGTAATCGACGACCTTCCGGACAAGACCGAACTCAAGGCCTGGTGCCACCTGAGCCCGAGCCAGGCGGCACTTTATCAGCGTGCGGTGAAGGATCTGGCCGCCGCGCTTGAGGACGCCGAAGGCATCGGCCGCAAGGGTGTCGTGCTGAGCTTCCTGATGCGCTTCAAACAGATATGCAATCATCCATCGCAGTGGTTGGGCGACGCGGCCTGGAAGGCGGAAGACAGCGGCAAGTTCGCCCGCCTGCG
>NZ_JFJV02000214.1:52081-85134 GCF_000611145.1 Cupriavidus sp. SK-3
TCATTGCCGCCAAGCAGGAAAAGGTACTGGTATTCACCCAGTTCCGCGAGACCACGGAACCGCTGGCCGCATTCCTGGGTTCGATCTTCGGCCGCGAAGGTCTGGTACTCCACGGCGGCACCCCGGTAGCCAGGCGCCGCGAACTGGTCAAGCGATTCCAGGAAGAAGAGCTGACACCCTTCTTCGTGCTCTCGCTCAAAGCCGGTGGGGCGGGTCTGAATCTCACCGCCGCTTCACATGTGATCCACTTCGACCGCTGGTGGAACCCGGCCGTGGAAAACCAGGCAACCGATCGTGCATTCCGTATCGGCCAGCAGAGGAACGTCCTGGTGCATAAGTTCATCTGCCGTGGCACGGTCGAAGACCGTATCGACCAATTGATCGAAGCCAAGCAGCAATTGGTGAAAGATGTACTGGAGGGCGGCGCGGAACTCCTGCTCACCGAGATGAGCGATCGTGAATTGCTCGACCTCGTGAAGCTCGACGTTCATGCCGCGCAGGAAAACTGATCGTCAAGAGGAATCGCAATGGGTTACGGTTACGAGGGATGGAAGCCCTATGTCTCGGTCGCCGAGCGCAGAAAAAAGGCTGAACTGGCCGTCGCGAAGGCGAAGAAGGCAGGTGCGGTCCTGTCGCCAATCGCGTCGTATCGCGGCGCCATCGCCAAGACCTTCTGGGGCAAGGCCTGGTGCGACAATCTGGAAGGCTACAGCGACTATGCCAACCGGCTGCCGCGCGGCCGTACCTATGTGCGCAACGGTTCCGTGATCGACCTTCAGATTACGGCAGGCGAAGTCCGCGCGCAGGTAATGGGTTCGAGCCTCTACACGGTGGCGGTGACCGTGACGGCGTGTCCTAAAAAGCAATGGCAGGCGATCGGCGCCGATTGCGCGGGGTCGATCGATTCGATCGTGGAGCTCTTGCAGGGCAAGCTCTCGACATCCGTGATGGAGCGCATCTGCAAATCTGGCACCGGTCTTTTCCCGGTGCCGAAAGAGATCAGGTTCAATTGCAGTTGCCCGGACTGGGCGTCAATGTGCAAGCACGTTGCTGCCGTACTCTACGGTGTCGGAACGCGGCTCGACCAACAGCCGGAATTGCTCTTCGCCTTGCGCCGCGTCGATGCCAATGATCTCGTCAGGCAGGCCAGCGCCGGCCTGCCCAAATCCACAAAGCGACCCACTACCAGCAAGGTGCTCGACGACGCGCTGGTGGCCGATGTGTTTGGCATCGAGATGGCCGACGTTTACCCACCGCCGAAGCCTGCTGCCGGACGTAGCAAGCCACCGGCAGGCAAGGCGACAGCGAAGAAGGCGACCAGGTCGGCTGTCGCGACAACCCGCAAGCCACCTGCGAACGCAAAAACTGCGGAGGACAATAAATCGGTAACAAAGAAGTTGCCAGTCAAGCCATCTGCCGGGTCACGTAAATCAACATCTGGCAACGTTGTTGCCGGTAAAGCAAACGTGGCGAACTCGCCTGCAATCCCGAAAGCGGCTGCAACAAGGAAGCGCGCCAGTACTCGACCTGTAAAAGCTACGTCCCGCTAAACTCCAATTCCATCGCGCAGGGCTGCGCGGGAAGCGAGTGACGTCCAGCTTGCTTGGGCTCTGCCGGGTCGGGTAGGCGGGTGCTGTGACGTCAGCGCGCAGGTAGCGCCGACGGTGTTCCTGGAGTACATCAGCCCCCGCTTCCGCCCCCGCTCTTCGACACCCGCAGTTCCGTGCGAAACGGCCGCTGCGCCGCCGGGTTGGGCGGCGTCGTGGAGATCAGGCGTGCTGTTTCCAGCATCAGCGGCACGAACTTGCTGATGGCACGCTTGACGGTAAATGCCGAGGAAGACACGGACAGGTTGAGCCCGGCAACGACGTTGCCCGCCGCATCCCATATCGGCACCGCAAGGGCCAGATCGCCGCGATAGAACTGGTCATTGCAGCAAGCGAATCCGTCCTCGCGTGCCTGCTGGACGAGCGCCAACAGCGCATCCACATCTGTCACCGTCTGCGGCGTGTAGCGAACCCGATCGCTGCGTTCCAGGATCTCGCGCGCTGCATCGTCCGACAGGCCGGACAAATACGCGCGTCCCGTCGAGGCGCAGAACATCGGAATGCGCTGCCCGATCGGCACATGCATGATCAGCCGCGCCAGGCTGGAAAAGCGCCCGATGTACACCATGCAGTCATCCGCGGGTTCGGCCAGGTTCACCGTTTCCCCGGTGCGCTGGTTCAGATCCAGCAGATAGGGATTCGCGCGCTCGAGCAGCGGGTGGCACTGCAGATACTGATAGCCCGATTCCAGGTTGGCCGAGGAAAGGGAATATCGCTTCGACTGCGGGTCTTTCTTAAGCATCCCCAGCGCTTCCAGCGTGAAGGCAAAGCGCTGCGCCGCGCTCTTGGAGATTCCGACGGCGGAGGCGATCTCCGGCAGGCTCATCGATGCGCGTTGCGTATTGAACGCTCTTAACACCTGCACGCCAGTGGCCAGCGACTGCACATACAGGGTGGACGATTCCGGGTTCACGGGGGTCATGAGGGCAAATCCATAGCCACATCACATCGGTGTGGCAAGACAGAAGATCAATCGATTACAGATAGGTGTCTACTGTATAGAAATACGGGAAGACATTCGTCTCCGGCAGCCGAAAATTCGCTCAGAGCGAGCCCAACCGAGGGAAATCCCTAGGAAATTACGGACGAAAGAGCTGATTCAGCGTCGGTAGTTTGCAGTATTCTTACCTCAGCGAATCGCTAATCAATTTCACGTATTGTTTAGCGATACGACTTTACCCGATCAATCGGTCTTTCCACAAGGCATCCAGCTTCGTCACCCAAGTGCGGCGCCGGATCAAAAACTGAAAGCTCCCATGCTGAAGATTGCTCTGAAATCGTTTGCCGCCATCCTGTCCTTCGCCCTTGTGTCGGCCTACGCGCAGCAACCGGTCATCAAGATCGGCGCAACGCCTACCGCCGTGCCCTTCAACTTCCTCAATGTGAAGACGAACGCCCTGGAGGGCGTGATGATCGACGTGGCCCGTGCGGTCAGCAAGGAACTGGGCGTCACACCCGAGATCTCCGGAATCCCGTTTGCCACCTTGATCCCGTCGCTCCAAACCAAGAAGATCGACATGATCTCGTCGGCCTTCGCCAAGACTCCCGCGCGCGCCACAGCCGTGGACTTCTCAGAGATCGTCCTGACGTACAAGGAGGCGCTGCTGGTGCCCGTCAATGACACCAAGGCCTATCGCAATTACGACGACCTCAAAGGCAAGGTCGTCGGTGTACAGATGGGCACGTCCTATGTCGAGCCGCTCAAGGCCGTCCAGGGTTTCAAGGAGCTGAAGATGTACGACACCATGGCCGACCTTGTGCGTGATATCGGCCTGGGCCGCGTGGACGCGGGTTTTGGCGATGGCCCGGTCGTAGCCTACCAGGTGCGCACGTCCGCCTCGAAGCAGGTGCGCCTTGTAGACACCTACCAAAGCCTGCTAGCCACCGACATCGCCCTGGCCGTGCGCAAGGGCGACACCGAGATGCTGGCCAGGGTCAATGCCGCCGTTGCCAAGATCAAGCAAAACGGCGTGCTGGCGGACATCCTGAAGAAATGGGGCGTGCCGCAGTAATGCCCCTCAGCCTCTGCATGGCTCGCCGGCGTGGGAGCCGGGGCCATGCAGACACCCTGTTCGACCTGCCGAGGCTCACGTATGTTCGACACATTTTTCAGCGACGCGGCTGAGTACCTTCCCGTGCTGATGCAGGGGGTCTTGACGACCCTCGCCATCACCATCGCGGCGCTGCTCATCGCCACCTTCCTGGGCCTGTTCTGGGCCTTGCTGCGGGTTTCGGGCATCGGCCCGCTGTCCCATGCCAGCCGTATTCTCACCAACATGATCCGGGGCGTTCCGATCATCGTCGTGCTGTTCTACATGTATTTCGTGCTGCCCGAGCTCGGCGTCAGCCTGAATGCATTCCAGGCCGGTGCGCTGGGGCTGGGCATTGCTTATTCGTCTTACATGGCCGAGGTGTTTCGCGCGGGCATCGACGCCGTGGACGTGGGCCAGTACGAGGCCGCGCAATCGCTGGGCATGTCGCGCGCCTTGCTGATGCGCCGCGTGATCCTTCCGCAAGCAATCAAGATCGCGCTGCCTCCTTATGGCAACAACCTGGTCATGATGCTCAAGGACTCGTCCCAGACCGCGGTGATCACCGTCGTCGAACTGTCCATGCAAAGCAAGCTGATCGCCGCCGCCACGTTCAAGAGCGCCACGATCTTCACGCTGGTGGCCCTGATCTATCTCGTGATGAGCCTTCCCATGATGTATGGCGTGGGCAAGCTGGAGCGCAGCCTGGGGAACCGCAAATGATCAAGATCGAGCAGTTGAGCAAGTCCTACGGGGCGCACCGGGTGTTGTCGAACATCGACGCGGAGATCCGGCAAGGAGAGGTCGTCTGCCTGATCGGCCCGTCGGGATCAGGTAAATCAACCATGCTGCGCTGTATCAACGGCCTCGAACAGTACCAGGGCGGCAGCATCACCATCGATGGCGAGCGCGTCAACGCGGCTTCGCCCGGGATCCGGCAGATCCGTCAGCGCGTGTCGATGGTGTTCCAGCGCTTCAACCTCTTCCCGCATCGCACCGCGTTGGAAAACGTGATGGAAGGCCCTGTCCACGTCAAGAAGGAAAGCGTGGCCGAGGCGAAGGAGCGGGCGGCCGAGATCCTCGCCTCGGTCGGTCTTGCAGAGAAAATGGCGCATTACCCAACCCAGCTATCGGGTGGGCAGCAGCAGCGCGTGGCGATTGCCCGGGCTCTCGCCATGCAGCCGGATGCCATCCTGTTCGACGAGCCCACCTCGGCGCTCGACCCGGAACTGGTTGGCGAAGTGCTTGGCGTGATGCGCAAGCTGGCAGAGAAAGGCATGACGATGGTCATCGTGACGCACGAGATGAAATTCGCTCGCGAGGTATCAAACCGGGTGCTGTTCCTCGACGGCGGCCGCATTGCCGAGCAAGGTCCCTCCGCACAGGTCTTGACCCAGCCACGCAATGAACGCATGCAGGACTTCCTGCGCCGTGTCACGCATACCGAGTAACGCCATGTGCAGCCGACTCTCCACGTCCCCCACATCGCTCTGGGCTGCCACCGCGTTGCCGCGCACCGCTTCCGCGGCGGTGCGTGGCCCCCTTCAGGTCGACGTTGCCATCGTCGGCGGCGGCTTCACGGGATTATCGGCAGCGCTGCATCTGGCACAAGCCGGCGTGCACACCGCATTGTTCGAGGCCTTTGAAATCGGCCACCGCGCTTCTGGTCGCAACGGCGGTCAGGTCGTGCCCGGCGTCAAGCCGCCGCCGTCGGCGCTGATCAAGCGCTTCGGAGACGATGCGGCCCGACGCATGATGCGCTTCGCCTACGGCAGTGCCGACGAATTGTTCGCGCTCGTGGAGCGTTACCGGATCCGCTGCCACCCGACGCGCAATGGCTGGCTGCAGGGTGCCTACTCCCGGGCGTCAAGCGACTATCTGCGTCAGCGGTCGTATGAAATCAATGGCCAGGGCGGCAACACGGTCCACCTTGACCGCGAAGAGATGCGCGCCGCCACGGGCTCCGATTACTGGCCCTCGGGCTTGCTCGAGAAGAGCGCGGGCGCCGTGCAGCCCCTGGCCTATGCACGCGGCCTGGCAAGGGCGGTAACCGATCTCGGCGGCGCCCTGCACGAGCATTCTCCCGTTCAATCGATTTCCACCTCGCCGGGGAGATTCGAGTTGCAGGTGAACGGTCATGCGGTGCAAGCAAGGAAGGTCATCCTGGCCACCGATGCCTACACCGACCGCCTGGTCCCCGAAGTCGCGCAGTCGTACGTAAGCGTATCGAGCGCGCAAATCGCCACTGATCCGCTGCCACCGGAATTGCAGCAGCGCCTGCTGCCGCTGCGCGCCGGCATCTCGGAGACTCGCAAAATCACCTACTACTGCCGCCTCGACCCCGAGGGCAGGTTCGTGATCGGCGGCCGGGGCCGCGACAGCGACAACCTCGACCCCGCCACGCGCGAGCAGCTACGCCTCGCGGCCTGTCAGCGCTTTCCGGAACTGAACGACGTGGTCTTCACCCACGGCTGGGCGTGCCGCGTGGGCATGACCATCGATGATCTCCCACACCTGCACGAACTGGCCGATGGCCTGTGGACCGCGTACGGCTACTGCGGCCGGGGCGTGGCGATGGGTACGGCCCTGGGACGTGTGCTGGGCGAAGCCGTACGCGGCATGCCCGCAGCGGCGTTGGACTATCCCGTCACACCCGTCAGGCGGTTGCCGCTGTACCCAGTGCGCCAGGTCAGCGCGATGGCGGCGCTGCAGTGGTACCGGCTACGCGACGCGATGGGCTACCCCGGCTGACAGGCCTGGGCCGGCCCGGGCCGCAAGACGCGGAGACGGGCAACGCCCCTGACACAACAAACCACGTAACACGAGAACAGTCCGGAGCATGGAGCCCGCGGCGGGAATTTGCCTGCCTGATCGCTCCGCTCCTTCACCCCCATCTTCCAGCGCCTGCATCATGTCCTCCTCACTTCCGCAGCAAGTCGACGTTGCCATCATCGGCGGCGGCATCATCGGCATCAGCACCGCCTGGGCACTGAGCCGGGCCGGCCAGCGTGTCGCCGTCTTTGAAAAAGGCATTCTGGCCGGCGAGCAATCGTCGCGCAACTGGGGCTGGATTCGCAGCATTGGCCGTGACCCGGCAGAGCTGCCATTGGCCCACCGCGCCAACAGCCTCTGGCGCGAGATCCAGCAACAGGTAAACGTTGGTTACCGGCAGATCGGCCTGGCCTATCTGGGCGAAAACGCGACTGACCAGGCCGGACTCCGGACGTGGCTCGACTCGGCCCGCGAGCACCCGACAGGCGCGCACCTGCTCACCGGAGAGGCCGTACGCAAGATCCTGGCCGAGCCATCCACGCGCCCGTGGACCAGTGCACTGCATAGCGCCGAGGATGGCGTGGCCGAGCCCCACCTGGCGACCGCGGGTATCGCGCAGCTGGCGCGCGCCGCAGGCTGCCAGATCTTTGAACAGTGCGCCGTGCGCGGCCTGGACACGGCAAATGGCCACACCGCGGGCGTCATCACGGAGTTCGGCCGCGTGGCGGCGGACCGCGTCGTACTGGCCGGCGGAGCCTGGAGCCGCCTGCTGTGCGGCAACACTGGCATCTTTCTGCCGCAGCTCAAGGTGCATGGGTCGGCGTTGCGCACAACCCCCCTTCCCTCCGGCCTGGACCTGGCGATCAACGGCAAGGACTTCACCTGCCGACCCCGAGCGGACGGCGGCTACACGGTGTCGAAGCTTGCCGCCTCGGTGGCCGACGTGACGCCCGACAGCATTCGCCTGCTTCGCCATTTCTTCCCCGCCTGGATGGCGCAACGGCAGAATCTCAACATCCGCTTCGGGCGGCGATTCTTTGAAGAACTGTTCACGCCCACGCGCTTTCCGCTCGACAGGCCCACGCCGTTCGAAAAAAACCGTACGCTCGACCCCGGACCCAACACCAACTCCGTATTCGCCGCGCTCCGTCAACTGCAGCGGGCGTTCCCCGTCTTCGGAGGCGCCCAGGTGGTCCAGGCCTGGGGCGGCATGATGGATGTCACCCCCGACGCCTTGCCAGTCATCTCGGCGGTGGACTCCCTGCCCGGCTTCTTCATTGGCACGGGGTTCAGCGGCCACGGCTTTGGCATTGGCCCCGCCGCCGGCGAGTTGCTGGCCCAGCTGGTGCAAGGCATCGCGCCCACGGTCGGTCACCACGCCTTCAGGCTCTCGCGGTTTCGGGGGTGGCGCGGGGACGCGACCAGTCAGTAAGTGTTTGATTGGATGCGGGTTTCAGCGCGGCGTCACCCGCATGGATGCCAGGGGTGGCTACCCCGGTAAACTGCAGCGTAATCAAGGCGCCCGGGCTTGCGCCCGATGGGCATGGCCAAGCGGAATCAGGCGGTGCGCTTCCCGGCGGCGCCCGCGCGTGCGAACGTGATCACCACGAAAGCGCCCAGTACGAGTACCGCCGCCGCGTACAGCAGTCCCGACGTGAAACTGCTCGTGACGTCGCGCAGATAGCCAACGATGACCGCGTTCAGCGCCGCGCCCACGATGCCCGCCGCATTGATGAAGGCAATGCCGATGGCGCGATGATTCGCGGACATCACGAGGTCGGGCAGCGTCCAGAAGATCGTCATGGCCGCATACGCGCCCGCAGAAGCCGCGCACAGGCCGGCCAGCTTGACCATCGGGTCGGCGGCGAACGCGGTTAGCGCCCAACCGGCGGCGGCAAGCAGCATCGGCAGCGCGACGTGCCAGCGGCGCTCCTGGTGCCTGTCGGAGCGGCGTCCCCAGACGATCATCGCGGCGATGGTGCAGGCGTGTGGCACGGCGGTCAGCACGCCGATGGCCAGGTCGCTGCTGCCCTGGTTGAAGCTCTTGACGATCTGCGGCACCCATGTGCTGATCATCCCCAGCGTTCCACTTCCTCGTGTCGGGCAATGGCAAGCGCGCGCTGACCACGCAGGTCAACATCCCCGGCGACACGTTCCTCGACGACGACTTCGCCTTCGCCACGCGAGACGGCCTCGTGGTGGCTCTTCAGCAATTGCGGGATCCGGTCGGCTATGAATCACTGGGCCTGACTGGTCCGTTCACGCGCGTGCGGTTCGACTTTCGCCTGCAGGAAGCGGCCAGCGACCGGAAGACGATCGCGGCCAGCCGGTACGAAACCGAACTTCGGTAGCGTTTCATCCGGGAGACGGCCGCGTGGCCGCCTCTCCCCGCGCGGTTCGACGAGTCCTCGCCGGGACCGCGGGGGGAAACCCGGATTCTCCGCCGGCATCTTCCGCAGCGCCTCGCTGAAGGCGATTCCCGGATCGATACCTACCCATGCAGCGGATCCCAAAGACCAACGCGAGGAGCCAAGCGCCTGGCTTCGCAATGCTGTTGGCTCTTTTCGCTCACGGCGCTGGCGCTGTTCATGTCGCCGGTTCCGCCTGCGCAGCCGTTACCGGTCTATCCACTGTGTTTGAAGCCAGCAGTCGCGCGACACGCGCCACCATATCGTCAATCTGCGCTTCATCACAGATCAGGGGCGGCAGCAGCCGGATGGTGGTGTCGCGCGTCACCGTGATGAGCAAGCGTTGCTCCTCCAATGCCCGCCTGACCAGTTCTTTGCAACTCCTATCCAGTTCGATTCCTGCCATCAGGCCCTGGCCCCGGATCGCAAGGACGTTCGGGTGATTGCCCAGCGCCTGCTGCAAGCCTGTGAGCAAGCGGGCTCCCAGAACGGCGGCCCGTTGCGGCATGTCGTCCCGCACCATGATGTCGAGTACCGCACACCCCACGCGGCAGGCCAGGGGATTGCCGCCAAAGGTTGAGCCGTGCTGGCCGGGCGAGAACAGGTCGGCCACCTCTCCCCGCGCCAGGCAGGCGCCGATGGGAAAGCCGTTCCCCAGCGCCTTCGCCAAGGTCATGACATCGGGCGTGATGCCCGCGTGCTGGTGCCCAAACCAGGCGCCGGTGCGCCCCATGCCCGCCTGGATCTCGTCGAGCATCAGCAGCCAGCCACGCTGGTCGCACAAAACACGCAGTTCCCGCAAGTAGTCAGCACTGGCGACGCGGATGCCACCTTCGCCCTGTACTGGCTCGATCAGCACCGCAACGATGTCGGGCGATTGGTCTGCCGCCCGGCGCACCGCCTCGATGTCGTCGTAAGGAACACGCAGAAAACCGGGCATCAGCGGTTCAAAGCCTTGCTGCTTTGCCGGATTGCCGGTGGCCGAGAGAGTCGCCAGTGTGCGGCCATGAAAGCCGTTCTCCATCACAAGGATCTGTGGTTGCGCTACCTGCCTGCGGTGCCCGTGCAGGCGTGCGAGCTTGAGCGCAGTTTCGTTGGCTTCGGCGCCAGAGTTGCAGAAGAAGGCCCGCTGCATGCTCGTCAACGCGCACAAGCGTTCGCCCAGCCGTTCCTGCCAGTCGATGCGGAACACGTTTGACGTGTGCAACAGCAGCCCGGACTGCTCGGCGATAGCGGCAGCGATCTCCGGATGGGCATGGCCCAGGCTGGTGACCGCGACGCCGGCGATGGCATCCAGGTATTCCACGCCGTGCTCGTCCCACAGACGTGCACCGCTGCCGCGTGCGAATGAGATGGGTTGGCGGGCATAGGCCCGCATCAAGTGTGAAGTGGCGTGTTGCATGAACCGTGACTCCAGTGAGATTCGGAAAACACTTGACGGATACGAACAAGTTCGCGTGCTTGTATCTGGCTGTTGGCCTGGGGGCTGCCCACTCGGGCCGGCAACAGCAGTTCGGTGCATTGCGCTCTTTCGGTGTGGCGCAGCGCCTGCACGATCACTTGGCAAGCCCTGGCGACGGCTGCAGGCAAGGTGGCACCGTTGAGCCAATGGCCCGTCAGGGCGGCGCTGAACAGATCCCCGGTTCCTTTGGGCACGGCGGCGATGCGCGCATGCGTGATGACGTGCGCTTGCTCGCGGGTGACAAACACAACCTGCATCTCGCCGTCCGCCCAGGTATCCGGCGCCGCACTGGTCACCGCGATCCATTGGGTGCGGCCCGCCAGCAAGATGCGGGCGGCGGCAACGACACCCTCAACGTCATCGACCGGGCGGCCTGTCAGGTGCGCCAGCTCAAACCCATTCGGCGTTAGTCCGTGGGCCAGCGGCAACAGGTGCTGACGGTAGGCCTCGGCCATGCCGGCATCGACGTAGATGCCATGGTCATGATCGCCCATCACGGGATCAATGACCACGCGCAGGGCCGCGCGCTCGGCCAGCAAGACTTGCGTCCAGTGGGCCAGCACTTCGGCTTGCCCCTGATTGCCCAGGTAGCCGACCAGGACGGCTCGCAGTGCATGCAGCGCGCCGCGTGCCGACAAATCCTGCAAGTAGCCCTCGAACCATTCGACGGGCAGCGCACCGCCGTGCATCGTCGGGTAATGCGGCGTGTTGCTGAACACGACGGTCGGCACGGCAGCCACCGACAGGCCAAGCGACTCCAGGGTCGGAACCGCGACGTTGTTGCCTACGCGGCCGTAGACCACCTGCGATTGCACCGAAACCACGTCGGGCCGCAGCGGGCGCAGGGCGGGAGGATGCGTTTTGTCGCTCATGGCTGCGTCCCCGTTGTCTCTGCCGGCCAGTAGTAGCTGTCCGGCAAAGCGCGCGCGCCAAAGATGGCCTGTCCGACACGCACCACAGTGGCGCCCTCCTCAATGGCTATCTCGAAATCGCCGGACATGCCCATGGACAGTTCATCCAGGGCGATGCCAGCCGGCGCACTCTGGCGCAACTGGTCGCGCAGATTGCGTAGCAGAATGAAGCACTGGCGCACCCGCTCAGCCTCGGACGAAAACAGCGCCAGTGTCATCAACCCGCGTACGCGCAGCCCGGAGAACGCGGTCAGTTCTTTGATGAAGCCGTGCACATCTTCGGGCGGAAGACCGTATTTGCTCCCCTCGCCCGAGGTGTTGACCTGAACGAATACATCAAGCGATCGCCCCTCGATCTGTAGGCGCCGCTCCAGCGCTTCGGCCACGCGCAAACTGTCCAGTGCCTGGAACTCGCTGGCGAAGCGCGCCACCAGCTTGGCCTTGTTGGTCTGCAGATGGCCGATGACCGACCAATGCAGATCGGTCAGATCCTGCATCGCCTCCCATTTGCCAAAGGCTTCCTGCACTTTGTTTTCGCCCAGCATGCGGCAGCCCGCCGCATAGGCCAGGCGGAGACTGGCCCCGGGCTTGGTTTTGCTGACAGGCAGCAGGAATACCCCAGCCGGATCGCGTCCAGCGCGGCGGCAGGCCGCATCAATGCGGGCCTGAACCGCTGCGAGGTTGTGCCGGAAGTCGTCGACAGTGGCCGCCTGCGGATAGCGGCCATGCTGGTCGTGGCGGGTCTGGGTGTCGGATGGATCAGGCATTGGCCCCCTCCCTCTTGATCGCGGGCCCGGCGGCGGATGCCGCGACGGCCGACCGCTCACGGCGCGGCAGTTGTCCATTGAGCACGGCGTGAGCCACCATGCCGATCACCAGGCCCCAAAACGCTCCGCCGATGCCCAGCAAGGTGATGTTGGCTGCCGCAGCCAGGAAGGTGATCAACGACGCTTCGCGCGTCTTCGCATCAGCCAGCGCGCTGGCCAGGCTACCGCCGATGGTGCCCAGCAGCGCCAGCCCCGCCAGCGTGGTGATGAAGGTCGCCGGAAAGGCCATGAAGACGGCGGCCAGCGTTACCCCGAATACGCCCACGAGCATGTAGCACACACCCGCCGCGATGCCCGCGATCCAGCGCTTGGACGGATCTTCGTGCGCCTCCGGGCCCGTGGCGATAGCGGCAGTAATGGCGGCGATGTTGAAGGCATGCGAGCCGAACGGCGCCATCAGCAGGGAGCCGAGTCCGGTCACCGCCACGATGGGATTGGCGCTGGTCTTGAAGCCATCGTTGCGCAGCACTAACATGCCGGGCATGTATTGGCCGGTCAGCGTGATGAGGAATAGTGGCAACGCGACGCTCAGCAACGCGTTAAGCGAGAGCGCCGGCATAGTGAAGACCGGAGCGGCGAATTTCAACGCCAGGCCCGACAGATCGACCCGGTCCTGCATGAGCAGAAAAGCCAGCCCCAGCACGAGGATGCCTACGACGGCATAGCGCGCGCTGAACCGCTTGAGCACCACATAGGTCACGATCAGCAGCCCAGCCAGCAGCGGGTCAACGCTCATGCCGCCGAAAGCCTTGATCCCAAATTGCAGCAGGATGCCCGCGAGCAAGCCTGCGGCCACGCCCGGAGGAATCAGCCGGATCACGCGCTCAAACCACCCTGAAAGACCCAGTACCACAAAGGCGGCGGCTGAAATCAGGTACGCACCGACCGCTTCGGCATAGGGCGTGGTGGCCAGCGCTGTTACCAGGAACGCCGCCGCTGGCGTGGACCACGCGGTAATGATTGGTTCCCGCGTCACCCAGCTCAGGATGAATCCCGTTACACCCACGCCAATCGAGATCGACCATACCCACGATGCCGTCAGTTCCGGGCTGAGGCCGGCCACCTTGGCCGCCTGGAACACCAGGATGAAGGTCCCGCCGTAGTTGACGATGACCGAAATCAGGCCGGCGACGATGGGGTGGGTGAGATCGCGCAAGCGAACGGATGACGGTGACGTGGCGGATGACATGGTTTGTACCGGGCTCCTGAAAATGGGCTATTGACCTGAACGTGGAACTGATTTATATGCTTCAAATGGCATGTTGTGCCCCACCAATTTTTTGATGAGATACCAGCCAATTGTTCAAGCACGCCCAACTCGAATCCGTCAAAGCCTGGGTCATTGACCCGGCACACGGCGCCTTGCCCCTGCATGCACGCATCCAGCGCGCCATCCGGCAACTGATCCTCGACGGCGCGCTCGACGCCGCGAGACCGCTGCCTGCTTCCCGCGCACTAGCGAAGTCGCTGGGCGTCTCCCGCGACACGGTGGAGTCGGCATACAGCCAGTTGCATGCAGAGGGCTTCATCGAGCGGCGCGTGGGCAGCGGCAGCTTCGTTTCAGAGCGGGCACAGCGTTTGCCAGGGCGTGGCACGGCGCGGCGTCCCGGATCGCCGCGCGAACCGCTGCGGCTGAGCCAGCGCGGCGCCGCCATGTACCGCGGCGGTGGCGTGCGAGACTTTCTGGCCCCGCGCCCCTTCGCCCCAGGTGTGCCAGAAACGCGCAGCTTTCCGCTGCAAACCTGGGAGCGGTTGGAGCGGCAGGTGTTGAAGCAATACGGCACCCAGGCTTTGCTGCACAGCCCGCCGCAAGGGATGGAGCCGTTGCGGTGCGCGATTGCGGATTACGTCAATCTCGAACGCGGTGCGCACGCCACGCCTGAGCGCGTGCTGGTACTCACCAGTTCTCAGCAGGCGTTGACCCTGTGCGCTACTGTGCTGCTCGACGCTGGCGACCGCATCTTCATCGAAGACCCCGTGTATCACGGCGCACGCAAGGCGTTCGACGCTGCTGGCCTGGAGTGCGTGCCCTTGCCGCTGGATGCCGACGGCATTAGGGTGGAACACCTGCGCGAATCTCGGCAGGCAGCCAAGGCCGTCTTCCTCACTCCCTCGCACCAGTTTCCGACCGGAGCGACCCTGGCGCTGGACCGGCGGCTCGCCATCATCGAATGGGCGCGGCAGCACCAAGCCTGGATCATCGAGGACGACTACGACAGCGAGTTCCACTACGCTGGCAAGCCTACGGCCTGCGTGCAAGGACTAGACCAGCATCAGCGGACGGTTTACATCGGCACCTTCACCAAATCACTATTTCCCGGCTTGCGCATTGCCTTCATGGTGCTGCCCCCCGAACTTGTGGCTCCCATGACGGCCGCGCGCACCTTGCTGGACGGACACAGCGCGCCGATTCCGCAACTGACCCTGGCGCGCTTCATGGAGGGTGGGCATTTCGGGGCGCACGTGCGAACCATGCGTGCCGTCTATGCCGAGCGGCGCGATGTACTGGAACGGCTCGTGCGCAAGTACCTAGCCAGCTTCGTGGAACCCAAAGTGCCGGCCGGCGGCATGCAAATGCCCTGCGTCTTCATCCGCGACATTCCCGAGCGTGAAGCCATTGATATGGCGCACCGTGCCGGCATCGACTTGCTGGGGCTGACGCCACTGCATGCGTCGAGCAAGCATAAGGCTGGGTTCCTCATGGGGTTTGCCGCCCACGCGCCGAGGGAATTAGAAATCGCAGTGAAGAAGCTCGCGGATGTGCTACGCGCGATAGACCATTGAATCTGTCGGCTCACTCCACTAGCCGAGGGCAGGCTCGCGCTGCCGTCCTACCCTCACAGAACACCCCGCCGCCGAGTAACGGCGCAGCGATCTGGTGTCCCAGCCGCTGTTCGATCAGCGGCTTCCACAGTACAGCTAAACCCCTTGCCGTCTTGGGCTCATCGTACTTCCCGTGCATTTTCTGGCGGTATGCAGCTGAAAGGGCTTATCAATCAATGTGTCCCCGGCGCAGTACCTCAGGGACTGGGAACACCCACGGGACATGGCGGCTTGCCCCCCTTACCCTTCGAAGACGAAAAACAAAGGGAACCTCATGACGGCAAAACGGCCGACCTCCCCCACTGACATCACGCCCGAGGCCTACGTCGAGCACGTCCGCCACGCGCTACGGCCGCTGGCCGATCCGGCCGCGGCCTCACAGATGCGCGCCTACATGCGCGATCAGTTTCCGTTCCTCGGCATTCCCACGCCGGCCCGCCGGCGGGCGCTGCGCGCCCTGCCGACCGTGGGGTGGTGCGACCGCGAATGGGTGGCGGTCGCGCAATTGCTGTGGCGCGAGCCCGAGCGCGAGTACCGCTATGCCGCCGCGGACCTGCTACGCAAGCACGCGGACCGGCTCGACGCCGCGCGGATCGCCCCGATTCTCGCGCTCGCACAGGTCGAGCCGTGGTGGGACACCGTCGACAGCCTCGCCGTGACGATCGGCACCGTGATCGCGCGCGCGCGCAAGACCGATGTCAACGCACAGGCCCGCGCCGATGCCTGGCTCGGTCACGACTCGCCGTGGGTGCGGCGCGTCGCGATGCTCCATCAGCTGGGCTGGCGGCTGGAGACAGATGAGGCACGGCTCTTCCGCTACGCGCGAACGCTGGCACCTGAGACCGACTTCTTCATCCGCAAGTCAATCGGTTGGGCGCTGCGCGATTACGCCCGCTGGAATCCGGCAGCGGTGTCGGCATTCCTCGCCGCCCATCGCGACCGCCTTTCCGCGCTAACAGTTCGCGAGGCGGAGAAGCACCTGCAAACCTGACGACAAGCGCCGCGCGGATTCCAGACTCCGATCATGGTGTCGATGTGCGAATCTGACGACCCGCTACGCCTTGGCGAGCGGAGCACATAGGCACTGAAGGGGCGAAAGCCGGGTATCGCCGATATGGGGTGCTGCACGGCGCGTGGCGTGTTTGGCAACCGCAACGACCGGCCTCGTCTGTTTCAGTCCTGGCGGATGAAGTCCACGAACGCCCGTAGCGCTGTGGGCAGGTGCCTTCGCCCCGGGTAGTAAAGGAAGAACCGGCTGGGCGGTGCGCTCCAGGCGTCCAGCACGATCACCAAACGGCCTGCGGCGCTATCCTCGCGCACCAGCGCCTCGTAGACGTAGGCGATTCCGGCGCCGTCGCGGGCAGCCTGGATCATCAGCGCGTCGTCGTCGAATACCAGCGGCCCGGCGACCTCGATGCGCAGCGGCTGCGCGTCGGCCAGGAATTCCCAAGCATACAGGTTGCCGCTGGGAAAGCGCCGGCCAATGCAGGCATGGCCAAGCAGTTCGCGTGGCGCCTGCGGCACGCCGCGCGCGGCCAGGTAGTCCGGCGCGGCCACGCACACGAAACGCTGCGGCGGCCCGATCGGCACCGCCACCATGTCGCCGGCCAGGCTCTCGCCGAAGCGAATTCCGGCGTCGAAACCATCGCCCACGATATCGGCCAGGCGGTCGTCGGCCACGACTTCGACCTGGACACGCGGATGGGCCGCGACGAAACCGGCCAGCATCGGCGCCAACAGCAGCCGGGCCGCCGCACGCGGTACGTTCAGGCGCAGGGTGCCGACCGGTTCCGCCTGCAAGGCGGTCACGTCCGCCAGTGCTTCGGCCACCTCGCGCAAGGCAGGGTCGAGCCGCGCCAGCAGGCGCTGGCCGGCTTCGGTTGGCGTCACGCTGCGCGTGGTGCGGTGGAGCAGGCGCACGCCCAACCGTTCCTCCAGGCCGCGCAGGGCGTGGCTCAAGGCCGAAGCCGACACGCCGCGTTCGTCGGCGGCCTTGCGGAAGCTGCGGTGGCGGGCCACCGCAGCGAAGGCATCCAGTTCATGCAGATCGGGAGACATATTGATGAATTCTACTCAGCAGTTCATCAAGCATAACCCGGCTTATCGCTTTCTATCTACCGCGCGACACTGGCAACCTCTCATTGAACGAAGGATTTAGCCATGCAACAGCAACGCCTCGGCAGCGCCGATTTCACGATTTCGCCCATCGGACTGGGCACGTGGGCCATCGCCGGGCCGGGCTGGGAGTTCGGCTGGGGCGCACAGGACGACGCAGAGAGTCTGGCCGCGCTGGAATACGCCGTTGAGCGCGGCGTGAACTGGATCGACACGGCCGCCGTCTACGGCCTGGGCCATGCCGAGGAAATCGTCGGCCAGCTCCTGCGCCGCGTGCCAGCTTCGCGCCGCCCGCTGGTGTTCACCAAGGGCAGCCTGGTCTGGGATCGTGCGACCAGACAAATCTCGCACTCGCTGGCCCCGGACTCGCTGGTGCGCGAGATCGAGGACAGCCTGCGCCGCCTCCAGGTCGAGACCATCGACCTCTACCAGCTTCACTGGCCGGCGTTCCCGCCGGGCGGCCCGGACAGTGGCATCGAAGCCGCGCTGTCGGTGCTGTCCGAGGCGCGCGAACAGGGAAAGATCCGCGCCATCGGCGTTTCCAACTTCGACGTGGCCCAGCTCAAGCGCGCCCAGGCTGTCACCGACATTGCTTCGCTCCAGCCGCCGTATTCGGCGCTGATGCGCGAGGTCGAGACGGACATCCTGCCGTTTTGCGAGCAGGCCGGCATCGGCGTCATCGCCTATTCCACGCTTCAATCGGGCCTGCTGACCGGCGCGATGACGCGCGAGCGCATCGCGGGCTTGCCGGCCGACGATTGGCGGAAGACCCGCAGCCCGGACTTCCAGGAACCGCGGCTGACGCGCAATCTCGCACTGGTCGAAGCCTTCCGTCGGATCGGCGAATGGCACGGCTTGACGCCTGCGGCCGTGGCGATCGCCTGGGTGCTGCGGCAATCGGCCGTGACCGGCGCCATCGTCGGCGCGCGCCGTCCCGCGCAGGTGGATGGACTGATCGGCGCGGCGGACTGCCGGCTAAGCGCGGAAGAACTGGCCGAGATTACGCCGCTGCTGCCCGAGGGCATGGGTACGAACGTGCCCGAAGCCGCATCCTGAGCGATCTGGCTCGCAATGAGTGCCCCTTTTCCAGCTATCCCGGCGGTGAGCACCAGCACGTCATGCATGCCGGCTCGATCCAGGAAGCGATCCTCCGTCCCCCAGATCTGCCAGCCAGGTCGGGAAAGGGGGCGATGGAAAGGGGATGGTCATCTTGCGAGGCTCCTGTCGGGCTATGTGATGCCGCTGCTTCTCGCCACTCGCCACTCGCCGCTCGCCACGGCCCGGGTCGTTACTTGTCCAGCAGCTTCATCAGCGCGGCATCGTAGCGATCGCCGCTGACCTGGCCGGGCGCGAACATCTCGCCAATCCGCGTCATTGTCTCGCCGGATAGCGGGATCTTCAGCGCGCCAAGGCTCTCCTCCAGGAAGGCCAACGTATCGCAGCCGCAGATCGCGATGACATTGTGGCTATTGTTGTACAGCCAAGCCAACGCAAGCTGCGAGAGGCTACAGCCCTGCTCCCTCTGCGATCGTACCCAGCCGGTCAACCAGCGCGCCATTCCGCGGAAAATTCTCAGGTGAAAAGCGGGGATACCTGCGCCGCACGTCGCCTTCACCAAGCTGATCCAGACGCCGTAGCTGGCCGGTAAGCATGCCACGGGCGAGCGGCGAGAACGCCATCAGCGTGACACCGAGTTCCTCGTAGGCGTCGAGCATGCCGGCCTTCACATCGCGGGTCCAAAGCGAATACTCGGCCTGCACCGCAGTGATCGGATGAACTGCGCAGGCCCGGCGCAACGATCTCTCCGAGACCTCGCAAAGCCCGAGATAGCGCACCTTGCCTTCCTTCACCAGTTCCGCCATGGCCCCCACCGTCTCTTCGATCGGCACGTTCGGGTCCAGGCCAGATGCCGGAGCGTCCGCCGCTTGGCATTCGTCCACTTGCGGAACGACACCAGCGCCATCCTCGCGTATTGCTCCAGCGTGAACCGTTGTGTTTCAGACGTCGAAAAACACGGTCTCCTCGCCCCCGTCCGGTGTCCCCTGCAAGCGCACGTCAAAGTTGTAGATCACCTTGCCATTCCGTTCGCTGCGTTGCGCCACCAATGATTTGCGGCGCACCTCCCACTCGATCCCGTTGAGGACGGGGTCCCGGCTGTTGGCATCGGTTTCGTCGCTGAAGTAGAGCCGGGTGTGCAGCCCCAAGTTGATGCCGCGGGCGAATAGGATCACGCAGATATGGGGCGCCTGCAACGCGCCGCCCCGGCCAGCCACCGAGCCAGGCTTGATCGTCTCGAAGGTGTAGACGCCGGTCTCGAAATCGGTGCCCGTCCGCCCCCAGCCCCGGAAGGACGGATCGATGGCCTTGTCCTGCAGGTCTCCTGGATGCGCATACTTGCCCTCGGCATTGGCCTGCCAAATCTCCACCAGGACGTCGCGTACCAGTGAGCCGGATCCGTCGAATACGCGGCCTTCGACCTGAATGCGCTCGCCCCGCGTGTCCGGCGTAACGAGCACGCTCCCGAAGTTGTTGTCGAAAATCTCGAAGCCAGCCTGCTTGGGCGCAAGACCGATGTGGACATACGGGCCGCCCGTTTGGGATGCGGTTTCCGGGTAGTGAACGAAGTTAGGTTGCGATTGCAGTGTCATCACTTAGCTCCCTGCAGCTGGTTCTCGAAGTGCGTGGCACGGCGGCCGCGCAATGTAATGTCAAAGCGGTAGCAACGGCTGTCCAGTGGCACGTGGTTGGCCGTGTCCTGGAGGGCGATCAGGCCGCGAATCTGCTCCTCGCTGGGGATGGTCTTCAGGATGGGACACTGCGCGATCAGCGGATCACCCTCGAAGTACATCTGCGTAATCAGGCGCTGAGCCCACCCGTCGCCGCTGAGCGAATAGTGGATATGCGAAGGCCGCCAGTCGTTGATGCGGTTTCGCCACGGATAGGGGCCCGGCTTGATGGTGCGGTAGATGTAGTACCCGTTGTCATCGGTCAGCATGCGCCCGCAGCCGCCAAAGTTGGGGTCGATGGGCGCGATGTACTTGTCATTCTTGTGGCGGTAGCGGCCACCGGCATTGGCCTGCCAGACCTCCACCAGGGCGTTCCTCACCGGGCGTCCGAATTCGTCGCGGACAAAGCCATGAACAATGATGCGTTCGCCGATGGGCAGGCCACCCTTGGCGAAGTTCATGATCAGGTCGTTATCCAGCGGACCGAGCTCCTGCGGCAGGAACACCGGGCCGGTGACTTCCGACAGCGTATTGACCGTCGAAATCAACGCATTGCGCGGCGAGCGCAGGATGCTGGTCTTGTAACCCGGCGTGCATGCCGGCGGATGCTGCGCGAATTCGCCGTACGCGACGCTCCGTGGAGCGGCTGGGATCTGCATGGTCTTGTCTCCTGAAAAGCCTGTTGAACATCTGCACCGCCTATGGATGGATCGGTGCAGCGACATGGAGACTGTAGTTTTAAGATAAAGTGATGTAAATTGACTTATTATCAAAAAATCGATAACCATAGGTTATGAAAAAACGAGCGGAGACCAAAACCAGTCCAGTCGCCCTGCCGGAGCCGGCACAGAGTGGCCAGGTGCTCTCCCGCATTCGCTTCCGGCACGTGAGCTGTTTCCTGGCCATTGCGCAGGAGCGCAACCTGCGCCGTGCGGCCGAGCGCCTTCACCTGAGCCAGCCGGCTGTTTCCAAAACCCTGGTGGAACTGGAGACGCTGGCTGGCGCGCGGCTGGTGGAGCGCGGGCGCCAGGGCGCACGGCTTACGTCTGCCGGCGAGCAATTCCTGCGGCATGCGGTGGGGGTCTCGCAAGCGCTGGAATCGGCTGCCGCCGCGCTGGCTGGCGCCGCCACACCATCTGCAGCGATGGTGCAGCTTGGCGCGCTACCGACTGTGGCCAGCGGCCTGCTTCCCCAAGCCATCTCCCGTCTGCGGGAGCAGCGGCCGCACGCCGGGCTGCGGCTGCGCACGGCGGCCAACGCGGAGTTGCTGGCGGCGCTAAAGGCGGGCGAACTGGATTTCGTGCTGGGCCGCATGGCCGAGCCTTCGATGATGCAAGGCCTGTCGTTCGAGCTCCTCTACGCCGAATCGCTGGCGGTGGTAGTCCGTCCGCGCCACCCGCTGCTGTCGCAAGCCGGTGGCGCCACTTCTCTGCACGCAGTGCTCGGCTATCCGCTGGTGGTTGCCGCTGCGGGCAGCGTGCCTCGTCACCACACCGAGGCTCTGTTCCAGTCCCACGGATTGCGGTTGCCGCAGGCTTGCACAGAGACGCTGTCCGTGTCAGTGGCCAGGCTGTTGGCGCTGCGATCGGATACGGTATGGATCACGCCGGAACGTGTGGCGCAGGATGACCTGGACCAAGGCTGGCTAATGCGGCTGCATCTGCCCACCAGCGGTACTGAGGAACCCGTAGGGATACTGCTTCGCAGTGCCGCGGCGCCGAGCGAGTTGGCCGCAGCGTTCCTGGAGATTCTTAGGGAAGTGGCGCGGGCCCACCCGGCGACGAAGACGAATCGCGACAAAACCTGAGATGTGCTCCACCGCGGAACATGGCGAAATGCGACAACAGCGTCTAGTCTATCTCCGCACCAGCCACATCGCCCGCTTCCTGACGCGCATGCGTGGCCGCCTAGGCCTGGCGCTCGATCGGTACTTCCTCCCTTATGGTGCCCTAGCCTTGTCGTTCTATTGGGAAATTTTTCCTGGTACAAACGTCGCCGCGCAGAAGGTGCAAGCCGCCTTGGAAACCAAATACGATCGCGCTCCGGCGCTGCCTGGAAGTCCGCGGGCGGAGAGACCTGCATTCAACGGACGACGTGGGAATGCATGCGTGGTTTGAGGACCGAGAAAAGCAGAGAAGGCAGAGAAAGCGGTCGCCAACCGCGGACCCCTGAAATCCAGCAATGGCACGTGCACAATGACTTCACTGGCCTCAAAGCTCGAAGAAAATCAATGAACATTTACCACGAACCAAAGATCGATTGCCATCTTCACATATTTGACCCCAGGCGTTTCCCCTACGCGGCCGACGCCAAATACCGCAGCGATCGCTCGGGGAACGAGGGTGAGCGATGGCGTTACGATCACCCCGATGTCTACTTGTCCAACCAGGCCGGCCTGAAGTGCGACGATTGACTCTTGCGCTTGCGCTTGCGCTTGCGATAGCTTGGCGTTGGGCATATTCGCGGGAAATTACCACGGGATGCCAGACTCACGATCGATAGCGGATCGTGATCCTTCGGGAGATTGATTACTTTTTCTTTCGAAAAGATAGAAATAATCAGATAGACACAAAACGTACAGCGGGGAGAATCCGTCCAGGCGGTACGTGGCGTTCCTGCTACCGCAGCATACGTATATGCATCACCCAGGAGACATGGATGTTACGGATATCGCTCGCGGATAGGACTCATCACCGCATTCGCACGTCAACTATGCGGCGCACGTCTTTTTTTTTAACCGCGTGGACAGCGCTCTGCCTTCCTTCTCTGTCCCTCGCGCAATCGGTTTCATACCCATCCAAGCCCATCAGCCTTGTAGTAGGTAGTGCGCCCGGTGGCTCGATCGATATCTTTGCGCGCACAATCGGGAAGCACTTGCAAGACGCGTTGAGACAGCCGGTTCTGGTAGAGAACAAGCCCGCTGGGGGCGGGGTGATTGCGGGCATGTCCGTCGCCAGGGCGCCGGCGGACGGATACTCACTGCTGATGGTGACTTCGACATTCACGACAGGCGCGGCCATCCGTACCAACTTGCCCTATGACGCGTTAAAAAGTTTCAAACCTGTGGCCATTCTCGCCAAAGGGCCATTGCTTGTGACGGTGTCAACCGATTCCCCATTCAAGACGGTGGCTGATCTGGTCGCCAACGCAAAGTCCAACCCGGGTAAGCTCAACTATGGGACTTCAGGCGCAGGTAGCATTAACCAATTCGCAAGCGAACTGTTTGCCGATGCAGCCCGGATCAAGCTCACGCACGTCTCTTACAAAGGCATATCGCCGGCCATTACTGACCTACTGGGCGGTCAGATTCAACTGATAGTTGCCAGCGCACCATCGATCCTTTCGCAGGTCAAGAGCGGCCGCGCTCGCGCATTGGCCGTCACCACCGCCGAACGCTCGGCGGTGGCACCGGATCTCCTGCCGCTCGAACAGGCCGGCTACAAAGGCAGTGCAGTCGAATTGTGGTGGGGCATATTGGCTCCGGCCGGAACGCCGCAAGTTGTGGTAGATCGGCTCAATGGCGAAATCAACAAGATAGTCCAATCGCCAGAGATGAGGGCGTTCTTCCTCAAGGAAGGCGCCGAGCCGGCGGTAATGAAGCCTGCTGACTTCGCGACTTTTATCGCTGCTGAGATCGAGCGCTGGAAGAAGGTGGCCAAGGCTGCTGATATCAGGCCGGAATAAGAGGTAAGTTCATCCCCCGCTCCCCCCTTTCAACGGCGCTCCACGTGAGCCATGGAATATTTAACGGGAATTCGCAGTTTGTTGATTGAAAAGGTCTTTTTGGCCCCAGGCTGGAACCGCGCGCCGTCCAGTTGCCACAAAATCAGCAAGCCTGGGAATAGAAATCCCATCGTCATCAGGGCACCTGCCGGCTCATCCGATTCCGATGGGACAACAACGCAGCTGCCGTCTCCCCCAAGTGAGGAGCGTAGCCGCGGCTGGCCAGTAACCAAGCTGATATCATCGCGTCAATCGGCGACCAATCTGCATCATTTCTGCAACCGTAATTGGGGATTGGCAATGGCCTGAGAAAGCGCCACGCGTGGGTGCGGGCGCCGAAAAATTGGGCGAGATCCTGTGGCAAAGAGCGAGGAAGACGCGGCTGCCCCGCTGGGCAACGATGCCCCCTCCGGAGCGTCGCTGCTTGTTTCTCGCCCGCTTTCCGGCGCCCGAGCCTACCGCAGATCAGGCAGCCTTGGTTTTCGGCGGCTGCTTGAGCACCATCGAGCTGGAAGCTTCGACATTGGATAGAACGACTTCCGATGCTTGCTTTGTGGCCTTGCTCAACGTGTCATAGGTGCCGTTAGCGGCCGTGACGGCAGACTTTAGAACAGCCGTCACCACCTCGGATCCCGCGGGAGCGTGTTTCGCAAACTCATCAACGAATGCCCCAAGGCTGCTGTGGTAATGTCCGCATTGCGCCTCGGCGATGCGGGCGAACTCCGCCTGGGTCTCAGTAAAGATTTCGTACAGATCTTGAACGTAGGCGATTGCCTTCTCTGCGGTCGGCTGCGAAGCGCCGCCCTGCGCGGCTAGCACCTCCCGCAGATCCCTTTGAGTGCACAGCTTCGAGACGTGCTCGCTCCCACTCTCCAGTGCTTCCTTCATTGTTTGGAGGTTAAGTTGGGCAACCCTCTGCCAGCTGTTGAAATATGCCTGTCCGAAACCAGACAGCGCAGCCAAACTAGATTTTTGAAGCGCGGCGAACGGGTTTTGCGCAAACTCAGACATTCAGTGTCTCCTGTAGGTTTTCCCTGCAAGAACTTCCCTACGCAAAAGGGCTACTGCGATTGCACGAGAGAAGGCTAGCAGGGATTGGCGAACGGATGGCTGACGGCGATGTTTGTGTTCTGCACCATCCGTTTTCGAGTGTAGAGGTGATTGGCTTCGGGGTGTCACCCAATAGTGCTAGGACAAACCCGATAGCATCTATTGGTTTTGACCCAGGTCAAATCGCATGTACAGCATGGTGTGCCCAAGTGACGCTTGCCGAATTCCAGATTTCTAGCTGGCGTGATCAATGCGTGTTGCGTATAGAAATTCCATGGAATTTAGTGGCCCAAAGGCGCACTTTTCCAAGCCCCCTTTGCTTCTACGCATCAAGTTCTTTCGCTGGGCAGCGAAACGCGCCGTCACCGCGACCTGAGAGGTTGCGAAAATTGATGGATGGGCGATTCTGCGTAGCGGCGAGCCGCCCATCGACCGCTGCAGGGTCCGGATTGCTGGCCGGTCACGCACTGAACCTGCTGGGCCAGCGCCCGAATCTGAGCGCGCTCTAGCTCGTTGGCCGGCGCCACCTTCTCGGCGATCAGGCTGCCCAACGTTTCCACAGCCATATTCACGCTGCTTCCTCACCTCCGCTTTTACCCGTCGTAACCGGCTGCGGCCCGCTCTCGCACGCGGAACGGGAGCGTGCGTCCGTCGAGAATCACCGCACGTGTTTGCCCCTGCCGGTTCTGTGCGGCTCGCAGTGCCGAGCGCAGGTCACGGACCATCGCCTCGAAGCGGCCCGCCTTCAGCCAGCGCTGCGTATGCTAGTACGCGGCCTTCCAGGGCGGACGTCGTGCGGCAGCATGCGCCACGATCCCCCTGTTCTCGCCAGTCATCGGAGTCCCTTGAAAAAATCCCGTAAATCATGCTTGCGTCGTGGGCCTTCTCGTCCGTCAGCATCAAATACGGCCTGGCGAAACTCCATTCGTCGTCCGAACTGTCAGTGAGATACGGTCAGCGCCTTGTCATCCCTTTCAGACGACGCTTTGGGAAGAAGAGTACATAGCACGCGTTAAGCTGGAGGAGTTCATCGTCTACTTGGATAACAACCAGCTCTTCATCGTGAACTACCGTGACCGCTATCACCATAGGGGGGCGATTTCATCCGGTTTTGTCGAATCTCCCATCAACCAGGTAGTCGAGCAATGTGATCCCTCCATCCCCCGTGAATGCGTTCATCGTGTCGCCGCTTAGCCTTCGCTTTGGCGCGGTCTCCTGGCAGGGAGAATTAACGACGCCTCAGTCAAGTCGACGACACATACAGTGCGTCCTCGCGCCAAAGCGCCGTTGGAACTCCTTGGTCAATTTCACCTGTTTTGGAATCGCGTCTACTGAGGTGAGAGTGAAGCCATAGCGTGCGAAAAAGCTCGGATGCTCCGCCGTGAGCAGAGTTGCCGTTGTGCAGCCGTTGGCGCGCGCTCGCATCAGTAATGCTCCAACAAGATGCGTAGCAACTCGCTGGTCTCGATAGTCCTGGAGGACTGCTACTGTGTGGACGACAATGGTATCGTCGAACTGCTCTCCACAAGCGCAACCAATGACGTTGTCGTCCAGTACAGCTACATGATAGAGACGCACCGATGCCTCTACATCATCGCTTGGCAACCCGCATTTGTGGAGGACCTTCGAAATGGCTTGCATATCGGCTGGCCCAGCCGCGCGGATTTTGACCGACCTGATCATTCCTTCTTTTCCTGATTTATGTGCAACACGAGTGCGTACATGGACTTATCCTCCCGACAGCCAGCCGCCCTGCTTCTTATTACAGATCCGACCCGCGGTAAGCGAGAATTGCCGGTGAGATTCGCTATGCACCCCGCTTGGCGCCGACCAATCGACGAAAAACGGAAAACAACTGCAGCCGTCTACGTGGCAACACCGGCAACACCGATGTTTACAGTGAAACATAAACAGCACCAATGTAGCGCATGCTTACAATGTGACTGTATAGGGGTTAACACATATGCAGCCCCGATGTATGTTTCATAAAAAAGTCATTAAGAAATGCGTTGTGGACGTTGTGGCGTATGGCGCGCTCGGCAATGCCTGACGAGACGCTTAGTGCATACTTCGTCTATGGCGATTTCACCGATTATGAGATTTGATTTCATTTTTCGGAGGGTCTCCCAGGGCGTAGGGAGGCTCGCGTTACAAGTCGACGAATCGGCCTTTTCAGCATGTGCAGGAGCGAAACCGAGTTCAGATTAAGAAGCCCTGCCCAAGGAAATGGGTTGTGGTTTCGGCATCAGTTGCTGGCGACGTCTGCACACGTGGCAACAGGGGACCCCACCCCACCGATCGCGCGCGACCCGGTTCAAAGCACCGATTCCTGACGGAAGCCCAGGGGATCCCGCTTGGGCGGAGTCTGACCGGCGCCAATCGAAACGATATTTCCCAACTGCTGCCGCTGATCGAAGCGATTCCCCGATTCGCAGCAAGCGCGGTCGCCCGCTCTCGCCCTGCTCCGTCAGGTGCGGTGGCCCTTACCAGGCTCCGTTTGCGCCGGATGGCTTGCCGCCTACTCGGGAGACGCGATGGCTCTGTCGCGGCCGGCGCAAATCACCACGTCTCTCCCATCGTCATGAAGAACAATTGCTCCATGGCGTGGGCGCTGTCACGTTGTTGCAGACGGACGCAATGTCGGCAAGGGAGGGCTATTGATCAGATGGTGGCAACCGGATTTTGGGTAACACCGGTGAAGGAGACATCTCCCAGACTACCGATTGCGGCAACAACCGCGCTACTGCTCGGTCCCTAAACGCTTGTCCGTATCGATCCACTGCTATTCCTTATCGCCCCCAGGTTCAGATTTTGTCGAGGCGACAACCATGCTGCCGCGGGGAGCCAGGGTTGGGGAAGAAGGCGTGACCACCGGAACGGAAGTGATCGTCCTTACCCCACGTTCGACGGTGGCGGTGCTACAAGCCGGGTTTGTGCCGGAGTTGCATCCGACGGCTCTCGGCTAGTTGTCAGTTGATCGCCGACGTGATGGAGCCATGAAGATCGAGTACAGTCACGCATTGCCATCAACCGGAGCGCATTGTGGACGACAAGCCAAGCGCCAGCTACAAGGGGTTCGACATTTATCCGCTGGTTTACCAGCACGCAGTGGTTCGGGAGTGGCACCAGCCTAAGGCGGATCGGAGCTTCAATGCGTCCGTTGTCATTTGCCGCGAAGGGCAGAAGCCAGGTACGGAGCATTCGCGTGTGTTTCCTTCGTCGGCAAAGCCTTGGGAAAACATCGGTGCGGCACGGCGGGGAATGTTGTCATTTGCCCAGGACATCATTGATGGGCGTGTACCAGGCCAAACGGTGGCTGGGCTGTAAGCCTGTCCTGCATCAACGTTCAGTCGCTCAATCCATGCGCTCGCTGTAGCACCTTCTTCGCAGCGGCAAGGAGCTCGGTGTCGGTGTCCACGTTCCGAACCAGTTCGATCACGACTGACTTGCCTTCACGCAGGGCAATGTCGATGTCCCTATGTATCTGGCGGAAACGCTTGCCGTTCCTTGGCGCTCGGCCGTCCTGCATTCTCCGCAGGGTGTCGTCATAGTTGGAAAACGGCGCTTTGGCACCGTCTCTGCTCATACCGAAGTAGATGACCTGCATGTCAGATGCGGCACCATCGGCGATGCCGGTTCGGAACAACAAGGGAAACCAAGGGTCGACAGAGCTGGTGCGTAGCTCGAAGCCCAGTGGACTGAATTTCTTTTCTGTCATGAAGCGGCAATGCTGTTGGCTAAAAGTGATAGCTAATGGCGTTGTTGGCTTCGGAGACCAACTTCCGGCGGAACATGTCGTCAACCAGCTCTGCCAGTTCCGCCTTGGGAAGTTTGTTGCCAAAGACGGTGCTCACATACTTGATGAGCGTTGCCTTCTTCCTCGGCCTCTTGTTCTTCTCGACCTTGCCGAGGTTGGCTCTTACGCGATCCAGTTCCTTACTTGCCGGATTGCCGGAGAAGATGTCTTTGGTGATGGATCGGGCGTCCTTACTGCTGCCGTGGGCGGAGCCCCGTATATTTCACTGACAGCTGCAACACGTCTGCAGGGCACGCCAAGCGTGCCGATGTGCTTGACCAGGGGGTCGTAGCCTTTGTCCCTGGCCAAGATGACGAACTCGTTGGCTCTTGAAGGAGCCCTGCCCGCACCAATCTCTTGAATGCGAGGACTTGGCGCAGTTGGGCGAGCGAATTTCGACGCGGCGGGCAAGGGGTCTTGCGCACGAGTATTGCCATTTTGAGCTTTTGGATGCACAACGCCTTCGGCTCGTAACAGAGCCATGCGGAACCGCGGTGTCCGAAACCACAACGCTTTGCAGCATGGGCCGTCCGGATTTGATGCGTGGCAGGTGTACCTTTTTGTGATCCGGGGGCGTGTCGCGAATTATAGTGGGAGTAGTGGGAGCGTCTTTACAGATGTCTTGTGCTGAAACCACAAAACACAGAGCCGAACACAGTAAAGCAGGCGACCGGGTCCGTCTCGCGTGGCATTGCGCTGGATCAAGCCGCGCGCCGCGCCACGGATAATACTGGAGTGGAGAAGCCGGCGCCCTGTTGGTGCTAGCGAATAACCACGAACCGAATCCATCATGGCTGGCAAGCAAATCGTTGGCTTCCTCGCTGCGGCAGTGGTCAGCTTCGTCAGTATGGCGTTGCCCGTCCATGGCGCGCAGTTGGATGCTGACATCCCTCCCGAGGTACAGGAGATCAACGGGATCCCCTATGTCTCAGGCGGCATCGGCGAGGACGAGGTAAAAGCCATGCGGTCCATGACGACCCGCTTCAATGTACGGCTCGGCTTCTACGATGCGAAGGGTGGCGCGGCCCTATCCGACGTCGCGGTGACGGTCGAGGATGCCAGCGGCAAGCGGCGTCTGCGTGTTGTCACCGCTGGGCCCTTGCTCTATATGAAGCTGCCGCCGGGCGCATATACCTTGCGTGCCCAGTTTCGCGGGGAAAGCCAGTCTCGCCAGGTCACGGTCGGGCGTAACGCGATCAATTACCTGTTCCGCCTGCGCATCAATGAGTTGGAAGACGGCTGGGTCTATTGCGAGTCACGGTGTCCGCGGCGCGCCCGTTGAAGCCGGCATCCAGGGTGCCCGTCTCCGGCTGGCATTTGCGCGACGCGCGGGAACTCGCCCGCGAGCAAGGAGTGGATCCCGCGCACGGCTTGGCCGAAGACGAGGTGCGGCTGCGCGCCACGCACCACGGCCCGAATGCGCTCCAGGAGACGTCCGGGATCGGACTGCTTTCTCTGGTCGCCGCGCAATGCAAGGACTTTATGGTGATCGTGCTGCTGGCCGCCGCGATCGCCTCCGGCGTCATCGGCGACCTGACCGACACGCTCGCCATCCTGGTGATCTTGCTGCTCAACGCCACCATCGGCGTCGCGCAGGCTTGGCGCGCCGATCGCGCCATCGCCGCGCTTGGCCAACTCGCGGCAGCCCAGGCCACGGTGCTGCGCGGCGGTCGCTTGCAGACGGTGCCGGCAAGTGCCCTGGTGCCGGGTGACATCGTCCAGTTGGAAGCGGGAAACCATATCCCGGCCGATTTACGCCTGATCGAAGTCGCCCAACTCCAGGTGGACGAATCTGCACTGACGGGCGAATCAGTCGCGGTCGCCAAGCAGAGCGCTGCCATGTCCGCCGACAGCGGCGGCTCTCTCGCCGACCGCGTCAATATGGCGTTCAAGGGAACCGCCGCCACGCATGGGCGCGGACGAGGGATCGTGATGGCCACCGGCATGGCCACCGAGTTCGGCAAAGTCGCGCAACTGCTCGACAAGGCGGAGCGCAGCACGCCGTTGCAGCGCCGTCTGGCAGCGTTCGGCAAGCGGCTGTCGATCGCGGTGTTGGGAATTTGCCTTGTGATTTTTGGACTGGGCGTGTTGCGTGGCGAAAGCCTGCTGCCAATGGCGCTTACGGCGATCAGCCTGGCAGTGGCCGCGATCCCGGAAGCGCTGCCCGCCGTGGTCACCGTGCTGCTTGCGCTCGGTGCGCGCAGGATGGTGGCGGTGCACGCGCTGGTACGGCGGCTTCCGTCGGTGGAGACCCTGGGTTCTGTCACGACGATCTGTTCCGACAAGACAGGTACGCTGACACAGAATCGCATGCAGGTCGAGTTATTGCTGGCCAACGGCCACCACTGGGTCCCGGGCGATTCGCTTCCGGGCGCCGTACATCGGGAAGCTCTGCTTGCTGCCGTGCTATGTAACGACGCCCGCCAGTCCGGCGGCGATACCGCCGGTGACTGGCAAGGCGACTCAACTGAAACGGCGCTGGTACGGGCGGCCCTGTCCGGCGGTGTCGACAAGGCCGCGTTGGACGCGACCCTTCCGCGCGTCCAGGAGCAACCGTTCGATTCAGGCCGCAAGAGAATGACCACATTCCACCCAGATGCGCACGGCTATGTGGCCTATACGAAGGGCGCGCCAGAGTCGGTGCTGCCATGCTGCGAAGCGCGGTGGGCGCCGGACGGTCCCGCGCCGCTGGATGGCGCCGTCGTACTTGAGCAGGCAAACACGCTCGCCGGGCAAGGCCTGCGCGTGCTGGCGTTGGCACGCAGGAGCCACTCGCGCCTTCCTGATACCAATATGCTGGCCGAAGTCGAATGCCGCCTGCAGTTCCTTGGCCTGTTGGCGCTCATCGACCCGCCAAGACCGGGAGCTGCCGATGCCGTGCGCGACTGCATCGCTGCGGGCATTACCCCGGTAATGATCACCGGCGACCACCCAGCCACAGCGCGCGCCATCGCGTATCGGCTGGGCATCGTGCCGGAACGCGATGCCGAGGTCGTGACGGGGGGAGACCTCGCCTCGCTTGACGATACCGCTTTGCGCGAGCGTGTGGCCCGCGCGCGCGTGTTTGCACGCGTCGACCCGGTGCAAAAGATCCGCATCGTCGAGGCACTCCAGGCGCGCGGAGAATTCGTCGCCATGACCGGCGACGGCGTGAACGACGCGCCCGCGCTCAAACGCGCGGAAATTGGGGTGGCCATGGGCAAGAACGGAACTGACGTCGCCCGGGAATCATCCAGCCTGGTGTTGCTTGATGACAATTTTGCGACAATCGTCGCGGCCGTGCGGGAGGGCCGCCGTATTTACGACAACATCCGCAAGTTCGTACGCTATGCCATGACGGGCAACTCGGGCGAGATATGGACGATCGCCCTGGCGCCGGTGTTCCTGCTGCCCATCCCGCTGCTGCCAATCCACATCCTCTGGATCAACCTTGTCACCGACGGCCTGCCCGGCCTGGCACTGGCGGCGGAGCCGGCCGAAGCCGGCATTATGCGGCGTCCGCCCAGGCCCCCGACGGAAAGCTTGTTTGCGCGCGGCATGTGGCAGCACATCGTCTGCCTCGGCTTACTGATCGCCGGCCTTTGCCTGGGGGTGCAGGCCTGGGCGCTGCCGGGCGGGCAGCGGCACTGGCAAACCATGGTATTCACGGTGCTCACGCTTTCCCAAATGACGCATGTATTGGCTATCCGCTCTGAAGGCACCCCGTTATGGCACCTTGGTTTGCGCTCGAATCCGCCGTTGCTCGCGGCGGTCCTGCTCACCTTTGGCCTGCAGATGGCCGTCATCTATGTGCCGTCATTGAATACGATCTTCAAGACGGAACCGCTAGGCCTGCAGGACCTGGGGATCTGCCTAGGGGCGTCGTCCCTGGCTGGCATAGCGGCGGAAATCGAGAAAGCCTGGCGGCGACGGGCAGCGCGATTTCGCGCCGATGCGCGTGCGCTTCGGCACCCTTGCGTATCGCGGTTGCCGTAGGTCAAAGGCAACACGAGCCGGGAGGAGCCCGAAGGGGACATGAACACTTGCGAATCGCTATCGCGGATTCGGACCGGCCTTAACAAATTGTTGAAAGGCCTTCGGGAAGAAAATCAATATTGGGACCGTTGATCGGACCTCCAGGATTCTCGTCGGACTGGCCTTGATTGTCTGACGGCCGGCGTGGCTGTTTTACGATATGCGCACTTTTTTCCCGGACTACCGAGACACCAATCATCTTGCCCGCGCCTACGATCGTTTGCGCTCCGCGACTCGCTGGCCGTCTACAAGGCTGCTCGAAGGATAGCGAATTATTCGGTCGTACTGTGACAGCGGTTCGAGCAATTCGGCGTCCTCTGCATTTCTGTGCCCGATTCGTACTTCCCGCCGTGTTGCGCGGCCATTCGTGACGGCAAACACGCACCACGAAGCCGTGCCGCATCGGAAGATCGAACTAACCGGGATCTTGGACGCATCCTCTCCCCGCCACAGGACAATCTTGGCGATCACGCGAAAGCCGTCTCCCAGTTGCGCAGGCGGCGCTATGACGTCGATGATAACGTTGGCGCGTTTCTCTTCGATCCCCAGAACGGATATCTTGGTGAAGGCATGCGGTTCGACCAGCCGCACGATTCCGCCTATTTCCTGTTCGCCGCCCCATCCTTCGATGCGCACCGGCATGCCGGGCCTGACCTTGACCGCCTCGGTCGACAGCAGCTCGACGACGATCTCCAGGTCGCGGGGATCGCCAATCGTCAGCAATGGCGCGCCTGCGCTGACGATCCGCTCGCTGCGCTCGTAACCGTCCGACCGTCAGCGTTCTTGACG
>NZ_JFJV02000215.1:0-6787 GCF_000611145.1 Cupriavidus sp. SK-3
GCAGGGGGATGTCGTACGCTGTTGGGTGCAACAACCAACGCCGCTCAAAGAAACGGCGACCACCCCCGCAGAGGGATGTCGTACGCCCTTGGGTCCAACAACCAACACCGCCAAATCCAAAGGCCCACCCAGCAATCAAAAACCAACGGTTTTACCCCCCGTTACCCCCCAAACGCAGCAGCAGCCCGCTGCAACCGATCCCTAACCCCATCCCACTCATACCCATCCGGCAAGGCTTCAAAAACCAGTCTCGAATACCCCTCCCGATCCAGCCTCCGCAACAACCGATAAAGCTCTCGAGCATAAGCCTCGGCATCGGCAGGCGCCTGCACCCAAACGCACCGTGGATCGGCAGCCGCCTCGCCCCCCACCCATGCCACTCTGGCATCGGCAGGCAAATCCGCCAACTGGGCCGGCAAATCCGCAGCGGAAGACAACGCCAGCGAAGTATGCGGCGCATAGTGCGCCTTAAGCGTCCCCGAAGCCCGCGGCGCAGCGGCATCCGGCGGCAAGGGCGTCACGCCCAGGACCTGCGCCATCATCGCTGCGGTAATCGCGCCAGGTCTCAGCAATACGGGGCCAATGCCCTGCTCCAGCCGCGACAGATCCACGATGGTCGATTCGATGCCAACCTCCACCCCATCGCCTTCGAGCACAAAGACGGCGTCGCCAAACTCATCCCGCACATGCTGCGCGGTGGTCGGGCTGACCTGGCCGAACTTGTTGGCCGACGGCGCGGCAATGCCACCCCGCCCGCGCTTGAAGCGTGCGAGCAACGCCTGCGCGACAGGATGCGAGGGGCAACGCAGGCCGATGCTGTCCTGCCCGCCGGCCACCGCTGCCGGGATATGACTGGCACGCTTGAGGATCAGCGTGAGCGGGCCAGGCCAGAAGGCGTCGATCAGTTGCTGCGCGGCCGGCGGCACGTCGTCGACCCAGTAGCTGATATCGCCGCCGTCCACCACATGCACGATGATCGGATGGTTGGACGGCCGGCCCTTGGCCGAGTAGATGCGGGCGATGGCCTGGGGGTTTTCCGCGTCGGCGCCGAGGCCGTAGACGGTCTCGGTGGGAAAGGCGACCAGCTCGCCGGCTTCCAGCAGTTGGACCGCTTGGTCAAGTTCGGCGGACGTGGGCATGCGCGACATCGGGGATCTCTGGGGTGGGCGTTACTACGAAACTACGAAACTACAAGACTATGAAAGCGGGAGAACCCGCCGGGCACACCGACAGCGCACCCGGCCAGGCAAGCCTTCACGACTCGATGTGCAGCGCCTTCATGGCAGCGTCGAACGCACGGCCTGCATCGGCGGGTTCACCGCCCACGCAGTTCACATGGCCCATCTTGCGCGAGGGGCGCGCATCGTTCTTGCCGTACAGGTGCAGCTTGGCGCCGGACTGCGCCATGACTTCGTCCCAGGCCGGCGTGCGCTCCAGCCCGAACTCGAACCACACATCGCCCAGCAGGTTGAGCATCTTGCCCGCCGAATGCTGGCGCGTGCTGCCCAGCGGCAGGCGGGCCATGGCGCGCACCTGCTGCTCGAACTGGCTGGTTTCGCAGGCGTCCATGGTGATATGGCCCGAGTTGTGCGGGCGCGGCGCCATTTCGTTGGCAACCAGCGAGCCGTCCGTCAGCACGAAGAACTCGATGCACAGCACGCCCACATAACCCATCTCGGTGGCGATGGTGGCGGCGGCGGCGCGGGCCCGCGCGGCGATTTCGTCGGAGACGCTGGTGGCGGGCATCACGGTGGAGAACAGGATGCCATCGCGGTGCACATTCTCGGCCAGCGGCCAGGTGGCGGTGGTGCCGTCGGCGGCGCGCGCGGCCAGCACCGAGACCTCGTAGGCCAGCGGCAGCATCTTCTCCAGCACGCAGGGCACGTGCTGCATGGCGCGCCAGGCGGCGCGCACGTCCTCGCGGCTCTTGACGCGGGCCTGGCCCTTGCCGTCGTAGCCCATGCGCGCGGTCTTCAGGATGCCGGGCAGCAGGTCTTCAGGCAGCTGGTCGACGTCGGCGTCATGCTGGATCACCCAGTGCGGCGCGGTGGGCACGCCGGTGCGCTCGGCGCAGGAGGCGAAGAACTTCTTCTCGCCGATGCGGTTCTGCGCAATCGACACGCAGTAGCCGCGCGGCGCCACGAAGGCGCCGAGTTGTTCGAGCCGGTCCAGCGAGAGCGACGGCACGTTCTCGAATTCGGTGCTCACCGCCGGGCACAGCCTGGCCATCTCGGCCAGCGCGGCTTCGTCGGTGTAGGCCGCGCAGATATGCTTCTCGGCGATGGTGCCGGCCGGGCTGTCCTGGTCCGGATCGAGCACGCAGACCTTGTAGCCCATCGCCTGGGCGGCATGGGTGAACATGCGGCCGAGCTGGCCGCCGCCCAGCATGCCGAGCCAGGCGCCGGGCAGCACCGGCGCGCTGGGGTTGTCGATGCCGAACTCGGCACGCGACTCCGGCGTGTGGGCTTCGACCAGGTGGGGATGGATATCGGTGGGCATTGCGCGTCTTTCCGGATTCGGGGCTTAAGCTAGTCGGCTGGTCTGGTGTTGCTTGCGTGTCATACCGGCAGCGTCATCGCGCGCGCAGCTTCGGTCTGCCTGGCACGGAATGCTTCCAGCGCCGCGGCCAGCGCGTCGTCGGTGGTGGCCAGCGTGGCGATGGCGTGCAGCGCGGCATTGGCGGCGCCAGCCTCGCCGATGGCGAAGGTGGCGACGGGTACGCCCTTGGGCATCTGCACGATCGACAGCAGCGAGTCCTCGCCGCGCAGGTAGCGCGACGGCACGGGCACGCCGAATACCGGCACGATGGTCTTGGCGGCGATCATGCCGGGCAGGTGCGCGGCACCGCCGGCACCGGCGATGATGGCGCGCAGGCCGCGTTCACGCGCCGTGGCGGCGTACTCGAACATATCGTCGGCCATGCGGTGGGCGGATACCACGCGTGCTTCGAAGGCCACGCCGAAATCCTTCAGCATGGCGACCGCGTTCTGCATCACGTCCCAGTCGGAACTGCTGCCCATCACAACGCCGACCAGCGGCTTGGCTGTATTGCTCACGTTAAATCCTTAAAAATCCATCTGGCGCATGGGGACCGCGCCAACCTTCGTCTTGCGTTGGTTCGCTCCCCTCTCCCCCTGAGGGGAGAGGGGGTAACAACCGTCCTCATTGCAGACGGCTTTGGCGCACCAGCCGGCCACGGCCAGCGCCGGCAGAAATTACTGCAGTTCCTCGCCGGTCAGGCGCGTCAGCGCCTCGCGATACTTGGCGGCGGTCTTCTCGATCACGTCGGCCGGCAACGCCGGTGCCGGCGCGGTCTTGGGCCACGGCTTGCCGTCGATACGCACCGATTCCAGCCAGTCGCGCACGAACTGCTTGTCGAAGGACGGCGGGTTGGTGCCGACCTGGTAGGAATCCGCCGGCCAGAAGCGCGAGGAATCGGCGGTCAGCACTTCGTCCATCAGCGTCAGCGTGCCGTTCTCGTCCAGGCCGAACTCGAACTTGGTGTCGGCAATGATAATGCCGCGCGTGGCGGCATAGTCGGCCGCTTCCTTGTACAGGCGGATCGAGATGTCACGCATCTGGCGGGCCAGGTCGGCGCCGATGCGGGCTTCGGTTTCGGCGAAGGAGATGTTCTCGTCGTGCTCGCCCATCTCGGCCTTGGCGGCCGGGGTGAAGATCGGCTCGGGCAGCTTCTGCGCGTTCTGCAGGCCGGCGGGCAGTTCGATGCCGCAGACGCTGCCGGTAGCCTGGTAATCCTTCCATCCGCTGCCGGCCAGGTAGCCGCGCACCACCGCTTCCACCAGGATCGGCTTGAGGCGCTTGACCACCACGGCGCGGCCTTGCACCTGCTCGACCTCGGCCGGGCTCACGACGCTCTCGGCGGTGACGCCGGTCTCGTGGTTCGGCACGATGTGGGCCAGCTTCTTGAACCAGAAGTTGGCCATCTGGTTGAGCACGCGGCCCTTGGCCGGGATCGGCTCGCCCAGGATGACGTCGAAGGCCGACAGGCGGTCGGTGGTGACGATCAGCAGCTTGTCGTCGCCGACGGCGTAGTTGTCGCGGACCTTGCCGTGACCGAGCAGCGGCAGCGAAGTGATGGAGGACTGATAGAGAGCGTTCGACATGGTGGTTCCGATAGGAGGCACTAACAGAATGATCCAGAGTGATCCAGCATGATCCCGAGTGATCCTGCGCATCATTTTGTTAGCGCCTCTCGGGCCCCGGCAACATGCGCCGGGGCCTGAAAAGCGTCGTCCCCGCGCCTCTCCTCGTTACGGGATCAGGGCGGGGACGGCACGGGGTTCAGCTTACTGCACGACCTGGGCGAGTTCGCCCGACTTGTACTTCTGCGCAACGGCTTCCAGCGAGACCGGCTTGATCTTGGATGCCTGGCCTTCGCAGCCGAAGGCGATGTAGCGTGCCTTGCAAACCAGCTTGGCGGCTTCGCGGGCCGGCTTCAGGTACTCGCGCGGATCGAACTTGCTGGGGTTCTCGGCAAAGAAGCGGCGGATCGCGCCGGTCATGGCAAGGCGGATATCGGTGTCGATATTGATCTTGCGCACGCCGAACTTGATGGCTTCCTGGATTTCCTCGACCGGCACGCCGTAGGTTTCCTTCATGTCGCCGCCGAACTGGCGGATTTCGGCCAGCAGTTCCTGGGGCACCGAGGACGAGCCGTGCATCACCAGGTGGGTGTTGGGGATGCGGGCGTGGATTTCCTTGATGCGGTTGATCGCCAGGATGTCGCCGGTGGGCTTGCGGGTGAACTTGTAGGCGCCGTGCGAGGTGCCGATGGCGATGGCCAGGGCGTCGAGCTGGGTGGCCTTGACGAAGTCGGCGGCCTGTTCCGGGTCGGTCAGCAGCATGGAGTGATCCAGCTTGCCTTCGGCGCCGATGCCGTCTTCCTCCCCGGCTTCGCCGGTTTCGAGCGAGCCCAGGCAGCCAAGTTCGCCTTCGACGGTCACGCCGATGGCGTGCGACATCTGCACCACCTTGCGGGTTACGTCGACGTTGTATTCGTAGTCGGCCGGGGTCTTGCCGTCTTCACGCAGCGAGCCGTCCATCATCACGGAGGAGAAACCCAGGTCGATCGCAGCCTGGCAGATCACCGGCGACTGGCCGTGATCCTGGTGCATCACCACCGGGATATGCGGGTAGGCTTCCACGGCGGCTTCGATCAGGTGGCGCAGGAAGTGCTCGCCGGCATACTTGCGCGCGCCGGCGGAGGCTTGCATGATCACCGGCGCATTGACCTCGTCGGCGGCCTGCATGATGGCCTGAACCTGTTCCAGGTTGTTCACGTTGAAAGCGGGCAGACCGTAGCCGTTTTCGGCGGCGTGGTCGAGCAGCTGGCGCATCGATACGAGTGGCATGTCAAAACTCCTAAAGAAAGAATGGGGTGTCTCGGTATTCGTTTATTCGTCTTCGCATATTGGCTATGCGTGTGCGGCTGATCCTACGTGCACGGCGGCCGGCGTTCTGTCCGGCGCGGCACACTCAGGCGCCGACGCGGACAATCTTCAGCGTATTGGTGCCGCCCGGCTGGCCCATCGGCTCGCCAATGGTCAGCACGATAAAATCGCCGCGCTGCACAACGCCGCGCGACAGCAAGAGTTCCTCGGCCTGCTCCAGTGCGGTATCGCGGTCGGCGCTGGCTTCCAGCGGCAGCGGCACCACATTGCGGTAGAGCTGCATCTTGCGCTGCGAGGCCAGGTTGGGCGTCATCGCGTAGATCGGCACATGGATGCGGTGCCGACTCATCCACAGCGCGGTGGCGCCGGAATCGGTCAGCGCGGCGATGGCCTTCACCTGCAAATGATAGGCGGTGAACAGCGCGCCCATGGCGATCGACTGGTCGATGCGGCCAAAGGTCTGGTTTAGGAAATCGGTGTCGAGCTGGACCACCTCGGATTTCTCCGCCTCGACGCAGACCGCGGCCATGGCTTCCACGGTTTCCACCGGATAGCGGCCGGCGGCGGTCTCGGCCGACAGCATCACGGCGTCGGTGCCGTCCAGCACGGCGTTGGCCACGTCCGACACTTCGGCGCGCGTCGGCACCGGGTTGACGATCATGCTCTCCATCATCTGGGTAGCGGTGATGGTCAGCTTGTTGGCCTCGCGCGCCAGCCGGATCATGCGCTTTTGCAGCGCCGGCACGGCCGCGTTGCCCACTTCCACGGCCAGGTCGCCGCGGGCCACCATGATGCCGTCGGAGGCCTGCAGGATCTCTTCCAGCACGCCCGGGCGGATCGCCTCGGCGCGCTCGATCTTGGCGATCATGCGAGCCTTGTGCTGGTGCGGCTGGCCGGCCACGGCGGCGAGCTGGCGGGCCATTTCCATATCGGTGGCGTTCTTGGGAAAGCTCACCGCGACATAGTCCGCGCCCAGCGCCATGGCGGTCTTGATGTCTTCCATGTCCTTGGCGGTCAGCGCCGGCGCCGACAGGCCGCCGCCCTGGCGGTTGATGCCCTTGTTGTTGGACAGCTCGCCGCCGATCCGGACCGTGGTGAAGATCTCGTGGCCGAGCACGCGGTCCACCACCAGCACGATCAGGCCGTCGTTGAGCAGCAGCAGGTCGCCCGGGCCCACGTCGCGCGGCAGGTCTTCATAATCCAGGCCCACCCGCTCCTGGTTGCCCAGGGTGCAGGTGGAGTCAAGGATGAAGGCATCGCCCGGCTGCAGCGTGATCTTGCCGTTCTCGAACTTGCCGACGCGGATCTTCGGCCCTTGCAGGTCAGCCATGATGGCGACTTCCCGGCCGCAGGCCCGGGCCGCCCCCCCCCCCCCC
>NZ_JFJV02000215.1:6793-7750 GCF_000611145.1 Cupriavidus sp. SK-3
AGGCGGGCGCGCTCGATATGGTCCGCGGCTACGCCGTGGGAGAAGTTCAGGCGCACCACGTCGACCCCCGCCGCGATCATGCGCGTGAGCATTTCCAGCGTGCTGGAGGCGGGACCGATGGTGGCGACAATCTTGGTCGAGCGGGTCATTGGCAAATCTTCCTTATCGAGGGCCTGCGCCGTCCGGCGGCGCCGGCACGGCTTGCTTCCTGCGCGCCACGCGGCGCCGGCGCCAGGCCAGCGCCAGCCACAGCAGCGGCACGCCAACCAGCAGCCAGGGCAGCGCGCCGGCGGCCACGCGGATCAGCATGGCCAGGCTGCCGAGGAACAACTCGGCGATATCGTTAAAAGCGTCGCGCAGCGGCGATACCTTTCGTTGGCTGACAAAGCTCTCGCGCGCAACGAAATCGATACGGACTTCGTTGCGGTCGGTTTGCGCCGCCAGCATCTTGCGCAGGCCGTGGATGGTGTCCAGTTCGCCCTGCACGCGCGCCAGTTCGCGCTCCAGCTCGATCACGTCGCGCAGCGGACCGCGCGCGTTCTGCAGCATGGCACGCAGGCGGTCGCGCAGCTCGGTGGTGTTCTTGATGCGGGCCTCGGCATCGATCACCTGGTCGGTCTTGTCTTCGCTCGACACGGCGTTGGATACCACCGTGCCGCCTTGCTCCGCCGCTTTCAGCAGGTCCGGCAAGGATTTCGGCGCGATGCGCGCGCGCAGCTCGCCGCGCGGCGATGCGCCATCACGGCTGCGCGTGAAACCCGCTTCCAGCAACTCGCAGCCCAGCGCCTGGCAACGTTGCACCACGCTCTTCCAGCCGGCCTCAAGGGCATCGGCGGTGTTCTCCACCGTCAATGCGTACTTGAGCGCGAGGTAGCGGCGCTCCGCTTCCTGCTGCTCTCCCTGTCCACCCTGCCCGCGCGCCATTTCCGCCGCGGCCATGCCCGCGGCCGGCGCGGC
>NZ_JFJV02000215.1:7758-40942 GCF_000611145.1 Cupriavidus sp. SK-3
GCGCGGCAGCCAGGGTGCGCGCGTCGGGCGCGCCGCCCGGGCGGCCGCAGGCGGCCAGGACCAGCATCGCGGCCAGCAGCAACGCGGCCAGGCCGCGACTGCCGCCCATGTCCCCGCCAATTCCCCGCAGAGCCGTCACCCTCAGCCCGCGGCGCGCTGTTCCAGCACCTCGAAAGCAGGCAGCTTCTTGCCCTCCAGGAACTCCAGGAAGGCGCCACCGCCGGTGGAGATATAGCCCACGCGGTCAGCGATGCCATATTTGGCGATGGCCGCCAGCGTGTCGCCGCCACCGGCGATCGAGAAGGCCCTGGACTCGGCAATGGCATGCGCCAGCACCTGCGTGCCGTTGCTGAACTGGTCGAATTCGAACACGCCGACCGGGCCGTTCCACACGATGGTGCCGGCGGCCTTGAGCTGCTCGGCCAGCATCTGCGCGGTCTTGGGGCCAATGTCGAGGATCATGTCGTCGTCGGCCACTTCCTTCGCGTCCTTGACGGTAGCCGTGGCGGTGGCGCTGAATTCCTTGGCGCACACCACGTCCACGGGAATCGGCACCGAAGCGCCGCGCGCGGCCATCAGGTCGATGATGGTGCGGGCGTCGGCCACCAGGTCCGGCTCGGCCAGCGACTTGCCGATCTTGAGGCCGGCCGCCAGCATGAAGGTATTGGCAATGCCGCCGCCAACGATCAGGTTGTCGACCTTGCTGGCCAGCGTCTTGAGGATGGTCAGCTTGGTGGACACCTTGGAACCGGCCACGATCGCCACCAGCGGGCGCGCAGGCTGGCCCAGGGCCTTGCCCAGCGCATCGATCTCGGCAGCCAGCAGCGGGCCGGCACAGGCGATGGGGGCGTACCTGGCGATACCGTGGGTGGTGGCTTCCGCGCGGTGCGCGGTGCCAAAGGCGTCGTTCACATAGACGTCGCACAGCCTGGCCATCTTCTGCGCCAGTTCGTCGCTGTTCTTCTTCTCGCCCTTGTTGATGCGGCAGTTTTCCAGCAGCACCACTTCACCGGGCTTGACCTGGCTGACTTCGCCGGTGCCGTCGACCCAGTTCTGCACGAGCTTGACGGGCTTGCCGAGCAGTTCGCCCAGGCGCGCGGCTACGGGGGCAAGCGAATCCTCGGGCTTGAACTCGCCCTCGGTGGGGCGGCCCAGGTGCGACGTCACCATGACGGCGGCGCCGGCCTTGAGGCAAGCCTCGATGGCGGGCACCGAGGCGCGGATACGGGTGTCTTCGGTGATATTGCCGGCGTCATCCTGCGGCACGTTCAGGTCGGCGCGGATAAAAACACGCTTGCCGGCAATTTTGCCTTCGGAGATGAGATCGGAAAGACGCAGGACAGAGGTCATGGCGGTGGCTGGGGAGCGAAAATCGGGGAAAATCGGCATTTTACCTGATCGCAAGAGCCATTTTGCGTGATTGGAACCACGATGCACCCTGCCGCGGGTGCTGCAATCGCCGCATGCGGCGAACGACGTGCCGCGTCCTTGCAACGCACCCCCTGAAAGAAGGGTGCGACAATCGGCCTGCGTCTCGTACGCTCATGTCGAAGCGCGCGATGTATGCACAAAAATATGCACGCAAAAACATAGCCGGAGGCCCGCTACAGACGGGACCCAAGGCACGGAGCCGGGCACGCCCGAAGATAAGCGGCGTCGGCGCCACACGGCTGATGCCGTTGTCGCGAAGGCAGGGGGGGTAATCATGAACGAAGACATGCACGGGGCAATCCGTGGCTTGTACGAAGGGATTCTTGACGCGCAGGCGTGGCAGCAAAGCCTGTACACCATGAGCGGCATCGTTGGCAGCGCGCATGCATCGATGATCGTGCGCGACACGGACCGCGACCTGATGACGGTCAATGAAATGGTGCGCCCGGTACAGGAGTTGTTCAGCGCCTACGAAAAGGAGTTCCACGAACTCGACCCGGGCAAGCTGTTCGCCCACAACCTCAGCCCCGGCGAGTGGTACATCGACGTGCGCGATTTCGGCGAGGGCGCGATGCAGCGCAGCCCGTTCTACCGCGACTTCTTCCACCGCTTCGGCCTGTGCTCCTATGCGGCCTGCCTGGTGGAGCGAAAGCCGCACTACGAAGTGTATTTCTCCCTGCAGCGCGCGTTCTCGCAGGGCATGTTCACGGCAGCGGACGTCAGCGCGCTGGACTGGGCGCTGCCCCATATGCGCAGCGCCATAGCCATGCGCGACCGTACCGTCGAGCTGTCCACGCTGGCGCAGCTATCGGCGCAAATCCTGGAACGGCTGTCGTTTGGCGTGATCGCCTTCTCGCCCGAGCGCCGCGTCTTGCTGAGCAACAGCATTGGCGAGCGCTGGGTGCGGCGGCTCGACCCCGCCGGCAAGACCAGCGAGTGGCAGCTGTCGCGCTCGCTGCCGGACATGATAGCCGCGGCCTGCTCGCTCCTAAGCACGGTGCCGGCACAGGCCGCGCTGGCACGCCATGCCGATGGCGGCAGCGCGCAGCTGATCGTGATGCCGCTGCCGCCGTCCCATATCTTTGCGCTGCCCTGGCAAAAGCCCAGTGCGCTGGTGGTGATCCATGAAGACGCGCATGCGCCGGTGCAACTCCCGCACCTGCTGCGCGAAATCTACGGCCTGACCCCGGCCGAGATCCGCCTGGCCACCCTGCTGGCCACCGGCATCGGCCTGCCCGAAGCCAGCGAGCGCCTGCGTGTGCGGCATGAGACCGCGCGCAGCCAGCTCAAGGCGGTATTCCTCAAGACCGGCGCCACCACGCAGGCCCGCCTGACACGGATGCTGACCCAGCTGAGTACCGCGCTCGGGCCCGGCACGGGAACCCCTGCTCCGGAATCCGCGCCCGACGCTCAACCGAGCAATCGAAGCGCTGTATAGACCGCCATGCCTGCCGCGATCATGCCAACCATGCGCCGCGTCAGCAGGTAGAACACCAGGGCGACCGCCCCGGCCACCAGCTTGTAGTTGCCCGGCGCAATGGTGAAATGCCCCTGCCACGTCATCAGGTCGGGCAGGATGATGGCCGCCAGCGCCGCCGCCGGCGCGTAGCGCAGCGCGCGCTGGATGCGGTCGGGCACCGTCACGCGCTCGCCCGCCATCAGGAACAGCGCGCGGGTGACGATGGTCACCACCGCCATGCCCACCAGCGCGACCCAGATCTCGAGATGGCTCATGAACGCTCCTCCGCCGACTGGGGAGGCACCTGCGCCGCCGCATGCTCCAGCTTGCGGCGGCGGATACCGCGCAAGGTCGCCCGGGCCGCCAGTTCGTCGCTGGCCATGCCGGCCGCGATGGCGCCCACCACTGCCGCCACCAGGCCCAGCCGGTAAGGCAAGTGAAAGCACAGCAGCGCCAGGGTCGAAGCCACCGCCACCGCCAGCATCGTGGAACGCGAGTTGATGGTGGAGACCATGACCGGGATCAGCGCAAGGGTACCGGCCAGCCCAAGGCCCCAGCTATCCGGGAACGCGCTGGCCAGCACGATGCCGATAATGGACGAGACCTGCCACATGGCGAAGTTGGTCAGCGCCATGCCCCAGAAGTAGCCCTCCTTGCCCGGCTCGTGGCCCGGCGTGGCATAGCGCTGCATGAAGTAGACGAAATGCAGGTCGCCGTTGAAGGACCCCAGCAGGGTGCGGCGCCACAGCGGCAGGTAACTGAAATGCGGCTGCAGTCCCGCACTGAAGATGACAAATCGCAGGTTGACAATGGCGGCGGTCAGCCAGCCCGTCCACAACGGCAAACCCGCCGCGAACAGCGGCAGCACCGACAACTGGGCCGAGCCCGCGTAGACCAGCAGCGACATGCCGATCGCCTCGGGCACGTTCATCACCGATTTGCTCATGGCCACGCCGGTCACCAGCCCCCAGGAGAACACCGCGGGCAGGGACGGGGCGAAATAGCGCACGCCCTCGATAAAGCCGGCCCGCTCGGCCGGGGCAATACGATGCCAGGGACGCAGCAGGGCCTGGGGCGGTCGGAATGTCATGTTCTGAGGTCTTCGGGGGAAGCGGCGCCGGCTCCGCCACAGTGGAAAGCCTGGGGCACGTGAGTTGCCCGACGGGCGGGGCGCGCGGGCAAGGCCCCATTATAGGGCCAGCCCCGGCCGCTCGTAAGCAACCGCTTAACAGATTCGCCGTTGCCTTTGGCCGGGCTGCCTGCAAATAAAAAGCCCCCGCATGCGGGGGCCCTGCAGGTGGGGACGGCCGTGCGGGATTCAGTCGATCGAGGCGCCCACGCTCTTCACCACGCCGGCCCACTTCTGGCGATCCGCCTTCACCGTGGTCCGGAACTGTTCGACCGTCTCGATCCGCGGCGAATTGCCGGCATCGATCAGTTTCTGCCGGATCGCGGGCGTTTCCAGCGCGACCTTGACGGCGTCATTGATCTTCTTGCTGATCCCGGAATCCAGTCCCTTGGGTCCGAAAAAACCAAACCAGATGGTGCTGTTAAACCCGGCCAGGCCACTCTCGGCAATCGTCGGCACCTCCGGGATCACCGCCACCCGGTTCCTGGTGGTCACGCCCAGCAGCCGGACCTTCCCCGCCCTGTATTGCGGCAACACGCTCTGCACCTGATTAAAAATGCAGCAAACCTCGCCCTTGAGCACGGCCTGCAACGCATCCGGGCCGCCCTTGTACGGCACGTGGACCATGTCCAGGCCGGCGCGCGCGTTGAACTCGGCAAAGGCCAGGTGGGTGCCGGTACCGTTGCCGGTGGACGCGTAGTTGTACTTGCCCGGATTGGCCTTGACCTTCTCGATGAATTCCTTCACCGACTTCACGTCGATCACGGACGGGTTGACCGTCAGCACATTGGACACTTCCACCAGCGGTGCCACGGGCGTGAAATCGGCCTCGGCGTCGAACGGCAGGCTCTTGTACAGGGCCGGGTTGATGCCGTGGGTGGCGGCGGTGCCGAGCAGCAGGGTGTATCCGTCTGGCTTGGCGTGCGCGACCACTTCGGAGGCCACGTTGCCACCCGCGCCGGGGCGGTAGTCATAAATGATGGTGGTCTTGAGCGACTTCTGCAGCGATTCCTGCAGGGTGCGGCCGACCATGTCCACGCCCGAACCGGCGGTAAAGCCCATCAGGATGGTAATCGGCTGGGCGGGCCATGCCGGGTCCTGGGCACGGGCCGGCGCGGCCAGCGTGCAAAGCGCGGCCAGGGCGCCCAGAGCGGCTGCCAGGCGCGAAACCGGGCGGGAAACAAGGGAAATGCGGCGGGATGCAATGCGGAGCATGGGGGTTCCGTCGGAAAAATGAATGCGGGTCGGGGCTGCCGGCCGGGGTCTGGCGCCCCGGGCCAAAACAGCAAGATACCAACGATCCGCCGCATTACCAACGATGGAGTTCGCTTGAAGGTATGCCATGTTGGTATAAGCAGACATGGAACGGAATCGCGATGGGCAACGACGCCCCTAGTTGCGCAGCAGACCCACCAGTTCGTCGATGTCCGGCAGCGCGGCCGCCGTGCCGGTCAAGCCGTCCCCGCCCTCCCCGATCTCCAGGATGCCGTCGGCCAGTGCCCGCTTGCCGTGGTGCAGCGCGAGGATGCGCTCCTCGATGGTGCCCGCGCTGATCAGCCGGTACACCGTCACCGGCCGCTGCTGCCCGATGCGGTGGGCGCGGCCCATGGCCTGGTCCTCGGCGGCCGGGTTCCACCACGGGTCGGCGATGATCACGTAGTCCGCCGCGGTCAGGTTGAGGCCGAAACCACCGGCCTTCAGGCTGATCAGGAAGACATCGCCCTGCCCCGCCTGGAAAGCCGCCACGCGCCGGGTGCGCTCGGCTGCCGGCGTGGCGCCGTCCAGGTACTGCCACGCCAGCCCGGCCTCGTCCAGTCCCCGGCGCAGCAACTGCAGGAAGTCGACGAACTGGCTGAACACCAGCGTCTTGTGGCCGTTGGCGGCCAGTTCGCCGGCCAGTTGCACGAACGCGCGCACCTTGGCGCCCTCCTGCCCCAGATCCAGTTCGGGCGTGACCAGACGCGCGTCGCAGGCGGCACGGCGCAGCCGCATCAGTTGCGCCAGCACATGGATGCGTGCCTCGGCGCCGGGCTGGCCGGAGGCGGTCCGGCGCGCCTTCGGGCCGCTGACCGCTGCCTCGGCTTCGGCCAGCGCCTGGCGGCGCAGCGCTTCATAGTGAGCCGCCTCGACCGGCTCCGGCTCGATGCGCAAGACCAGTTCGGTGCGTGGCGGCAGTTCGTCCAGCACCTGGGCCTTGGTCCGGCGCAGCACAAACGGCGCGATCATGCGGCGCAGCCGCTGGGCCGCCTCGCGCACGCCGTTGCGCTCGATCGGCACGGCAAAGTGTTCGTTGAAGCGGACCAGCGAGCCAAGCAGGCCCGGGTTGCAGAAGCGTATGATCGACCACAACTCGGCCAGCCGGTTCTCCACCGGTGTGCCCGACAGCGCCATGCGGAAGCCGGATCGCAGCTCGAACATCGCCTGCGAGCGCTTGGTGGCGGCGTTCTTGAAGGCCTGCGCCTCGTCGGCCACCACCGTGTGCCATTCCCGCTTGCAGAACGCTTCCCGGGCCTGGAGCAACAAGGTGTACGAGACGATCACCATGTCATGCGGGCCGGCCTGTTCCAGCAAGGCCGCGCGCTCGCCCTCGGCATAGATGTGCACGCGCAGCGTCGGCGCGAAGCGCCGCGCCTCCTCGGCCCAGTTGCCGCAGACCGAGGTCGGCGCGATGACCAGCGCGGCGCCGCCGTCCGCCCGCGCCAGCATCACCGCCAGCGCCTGCAGGGTCTTGCCCAGTCCCATGTCGTCGGCCAGGCAGGCGCCGAAACCGGCTTCGGCCAGCGACATGGCCCAGCGGAAGCCGTCCTCCTGGTAAGGCCGCAACTCGGCGGCAAGGTTGGCAGGCAGCCGGGCATCGCCGTCGCGCGCCCGGCGCAGGCGCGCCACGCGCTGGCGGAAATGCGTGTCGGGATCGATTCCCGCGCCGGCCAGCACATCGTCCAGCCAGGGCGCCGCCATCAGCGGCACCTTGATGCCGCCGGGCACGCTGTGCGCCACGCTCGCGAGGTCGCGCAGCCGCGCGCGCAGGCTGCGCGTGAGCGCCACGTAGACGCCCTGGCCCATCGGCATGAAGCGCCCCGCATGGCTGCCGGCCCACGCCAGCAACTGGCCGAGCTGCAGCACCAGCCCCTCGGCCACGCTCAACTCGCCGACCAGCTTGAACCATTCGCTCTCGGTTTCGATATGCACCGCCAGTTGCGGGATGTCGGCGCCCACCACCCGTATTTCCTTGCCCCTGGGCCACTCCACCGCCAGCACGCCAGGCAGCCCGGGCAGTTGCTCGACCACCGACAGCGCTTCCTCCGGGTCGGCCAGGGTCCAGTCGTATTCGCCGCTCTCGGGCGAGCGCGGCACCAGGAAAGGCAGCGCGTCAAAGACTTCGGCCACGTGGCTCAGCTCGGACTTGAGATCGCGCACCGTGGCGAGGCTCTCCCCCTTGACCGCCGCCATCAGCCGTTCGCGCCCGCTGCCCGGCGCCAGCCGTGGCCCGAGCGGACCAAGCGGCGTCACCACCAGGCGCAGGGCCAGGCCCTCGCCCAGCGGCGACAGTTCGGCGCGCAGACGGCTCTCGGTTTCGAGTTCGCGGGCGCTGCCGTCGTGGTCGGAGTGCACCTGGAAATGGCCGGACAGCGCGCGCAGCGTGGCGTCGAGCTGGGCATGTGCTTCGGCCGGCACCGCCAGCCCGTCGGCGATCAGTTGCGCCGCGCCTTGCTGCGCGGGCGTCAGCCGGATCACGCGCAGGCGCTGCGAGCCTTCGCGCAGCACGGTGATCTGGCGCAAGGCCTCGGCATCCGCGCGGCTGCCGGCGGGCAGGAAGCTGTCCAGCGCCGGCGCCTCGCGCACCGGCGGCGAGACCCGCAGCGTATAGCGCCCGCCCTGGCGCACGACTTCCAGCGTGGGCGCCCCTTCCACCACTTCCAGCGTCTGCTCGGGCGCTTGCGCCAGCACGACGGCAGGATGCCCGACCAGGGCGAGCATGGCCGCGGCGCGATCGAGTACGTAGCGCCGGTGATAGGACTGGTCACGGCGGACCGCGCGGGCTACGCGGGCATCCCAGGGCTCCAGGCGGTCGTCCTCTGCGAGCCGGGCCAGCGGCAGCGGCCGCGGCTTGTTCCAGCCGCGCGGACCGCGCAGCTGCTCCAGCGGCTCGATGGTGCCGAGCGCGCCGTCGGCGTCCAGGCTAAGCGCCCACAAGATGCGGCTGGCACTGGCGCCGTCGGGCGCGCGCGCCTCGCCCGCGAGGGCCTGCAGCGCTTCGAGCGCCAGCCGCCAGCTCTCCTGGCGCTGGCCGGCGAAAAAGGCGTCCGGCACCGGCTCGCCGGCCTCCAGCATCCGGGCCGCATTGAGTTGCTGCCCGAACCAGCGCAGGCCACAGGCTTGCAGACGGACATGCAGGCCGTCGATGGCTTCGGAGCGGACCGCCGCTGGCTGGCGGCGTCCGCTGGCTTGCGCCACATCGCCCAGCCAGGCGCGCAGCATCACGCGCCAGAATTGCGCGAGCGGCGGCACTTCGGGACGCAACTCAAATGCGGCTTCGTCCAGGCGAGCGTCGCCGCGATGCACCGCGAGCGCATGACACCACAGCCCCCAGCGCCCGGTAGGCGCAGGGGTGCGCGAGCCGGCTTCCGCCTGGCAAAACTTGCGCGCCTGCTCGAGGTGCGCGGGCGTGCGCTGGGCGAGCAAGGACAGCGGGTAGTACGGCGCCAGCGCGGGCGACAGCAAGCCGGTGCGCTGGCCGCGCTCGGTTCGCAGGCTCTTGAGCGCGGCTTCGAAACCGGCCTGGGCCCCCGCCCAGTCGCCATCCCCGGCATGCGTAAAGGCATGCAGCGCCAGCGCCTGGCCGCTGCCGGGCACCGTGGCCAGCACCGCCAGCGCGCGCTGGCGCTCGCCGCCATACAGCAAGCCCTCGGCCAGCACCCCGCGCAACCGCCCCGGCACCGTGGCGAATTCGCCGTCGCCGCGTGCCTGCGCATCGGCCAGGTAGTCCAGATAGGGCCGCAGGGCCGGGTCCCAGTCCGCATACAGCACATCCAGCACGGCGTGCAGCATGCGCCAGCGCCACGGCGATACCACCCGCGCCAGCGCCGCCGGCCCGCCGCTGCCCTGCGCCGCGGATACCAGCAGCCGGGGCAGGCCGGAACCCGGCTCCCACGGCGCCAGCAATTCGTCGATCTCCGCCTCCGGCGCCCCGGAGAACAGCATCCCGCGCAGCCGTTCGGCGCGCACACCGGCAAGCGGATCGGAATCGGAGGCGGCGGGTCGTGATGATGGCGAAAGGGGCACGGGTGGCGGTGGCGGCATACACAATGTGACGATTTTAGACCCCCGCGGGCCCGCGCCCGCGTTGGCACAAGGGGGCACGGGGTTTACAATGCTTCCTTTGCATTGCTGACGGCGCTAACGGAGAAGAACCATGTCGATGGCGGATCGCGACGGAAAAATCTGGATGGACGGCAAGTTGATCGAGTGGCGCGACGCCAAGATCCACGTGCTGACCCATACCTTGCACTACGGCATGGGCGTGTTCGAAGGCGTACGCGCCTACAAGACGCCGGCCGGGACCGCGATCTTCCGCCTCAAGGAGCACACTCGCCGCCTGTTCAACTCGGCCAAGATCTTCCAGATGCAGATACCGTTCGACGAGGCCACGCTGGCGGCGGCGCAACTCGAGGTGGTGAAAGCCAACCAGCTCGAATCCTGCTACATCCGCCCGCTGGTCTGGATCGGCTCTGAAAAGCTCGGCGTCTCGGCCAGGGGCAACACCATCCACGTGGCGATCGCCGCATGGCCCTGGGGCGCTTACCTGGGCGAGGAAGGCATGGAGCGCGGCATCCGCGTCAAGACCTCCTCCTTCACCCGCCATCACGTCAACGTCTCGCTCGTGCGGGCCAAGGCCAGCGGCTATTACATCAACTCGATCCTGGCCAACCAGGAAGCCACCAGCCTCGGCTATGACGAGGCCCTGCTGCTGGATACCGAAGGCTATGTGAGCGAAGGCTCGGGCGAGAACGTGTTCGTGGTGCGCAACGGCGTGATCTATACGCCTGACCTGGCCTCGTGCCTGGACGGCATCACCCGCGACGCGATCCTCACCATTGCCCACGATCTCGGCATCGAGGTACGCGAGAAGCGCATCACGCGCGACGAGGTGTACTGCTCGGACGAAGCGTTCTTCACCGGCACCGCCGCCGAAGTCACGCCGATCCGCGAGCTCGACGACCGCGTCATCGGCGAAGGCCGGCGCGGCCCGGTGACCAAGCGCATCCAGGATGCCTTCTTCGCCGCCGTCGGTGGCACCAGCGAACAATACAAGCACTGGCTGACCCTGGTCTGAACACCGGCCAGCCACTTACCTAGTCCCGACAAAAGACCAAGTCCATCCCCGCAACACCATGACGCAAACCGCATCCGTAATCGAAATCGGCGCAGAAGATCTTCCCCTGCACTGCCCCACCGGCAATACGCCCGCCTGGAATTACCATCCGCGCGTCTTCCTCGACGTGACCGACACCGGCGAGGTGAAATGCCCGTACTGCGGTACCGTCTACAAGCTCAAGCCAGGCACCGTCATCAAGGGTCACCACTGACACGGCTCACGTTTCACCGCACCACCCCGATGCTCCGGCCCGCCAAGCGGCGCGCCGGAGCGTTGGCGTGCGTGGCGCGCGCAGACCGCGCCACGCCCATTCTTCCGGCAGCGCCCCATTCATGAAAAAAGCCCTCGTCATCGCCCCCAACTGGATCGGCGACGCCCTGATGGCGCAGCCGCTCTTCGCGCTGATGAAAGCGCGCCATCCGCGCCTGCAGATCGACGCACTCGCCCCCAAATGGGTGGCGCCGGTGCTGGCACGCATGCCCGAGATCCACCAGGTATTCCCCAGCGAACTGGCGCACGGCAAGCTGCAACTCTCCGCACGGCTGATGTTCGCCCAGCAGCTCAAGAACGAAGGCTACGACGCGGCCTACGTGCTGCCCAATTCGCTCAAGTCGGCCCTGATTCCCTGGCTGGCCGGCATCCCGCTGCGCGTGGGCTATCGCGGCGAAGCGCGCTTCGGCCTGCTCAATATCCGCCACGGCAACCCGCCGCGCGACCACCGCCCGCCCATGGTCGAGCATTACGCGCGGCTGGCGCTCAAGCCAGGCGCGCGCCTGCCCGAAGACCTGCCCGAGCCGCGCCTGCGCATCGACCCGGTGCGCATGGCCAAGACCGCGGAGCGCTTTGGCATTGCGCCGCAGACACGCCTGATCGCCTTCTGCCCGGGTGCGGAATTCGGCCCGGCCAAGCGCTGGCCGGCGGCGCACTTCGCGGAACTGGCGCAGATGCTCAAGCGCTCATTCCCGTATGCGCAGATCATCACGCTTGGCTCGCCCAAGGATGCCGAGATCGCCGCCGAGATCGTCAAAGGCGCGCCGTTCGTGCGCAATCTCTGCGGCCAGACCTCGCTCGACGACGCCGTCGACCTGCTGGCGATGGCCGAAGGCGCCGTATGCAACGACTCCGGCCTGATGCACGTCACCGCGGCGCTGAACCGGCCGCAGGTGGCGGTGTTCGGCTCCAGTGACCCACGCCACACTCCCCCGCTGTCGCAGGCTGCGAGTATCATGTGGCTGCAGCTCGAATGCAGTCCGTGCTTCAAACGCGAGTGTCCCCTCGGACACTTGCGGTGCCTGAAGGACATCGAGCCCGAAATGGTGTTTGTGGAGCTGCGCAAGCTCCTGCACCGGGCCTGAAGCGCTGACCCGCCGTTCGTAATCATCCGGCCAACGAATCCCTGAGCCCAGTCCACCATGCCTCGTTTTGCCCGCCTGTTCGATTCCGCCGAAGACATCGTAGAAGCCTTTCGCGAGGCCATGAAGCTGCGCGATGCGGACGGCGCCCTGCGCCTGTGGCTGGATGAGGACTCGGTAACGTGCGTGATGCCCGACGGCCAGCGCCTGATCGGCCACGAGCACCTGCGCCAGGCCTTCGCGCAGTTGCTGGCCTTGCAGCCAGTGCTGATCGACGTGATCGAGACCAGCAGCCATACCTCGATGGGTGTCGCCATCTTCGACGTGACCGAAGCCCTGCGCTTCGGCGACGACCGCATCGAAGCCGACCTCTACGTGCACACCACCTATGTGCTGATGCAGAACCACGAGGGCTGGCGGCTGGCGCATATCCATTGCAGCCCGGCCAACGCCAGCCAGGTCGCCACCGTCAGCACGGCGCCGGGCCAGGCGCTTCACTAGGATCTGGCGCGGCGTCACGGCGTCACGGCGCCCGGCAGCCCGCCAGCCAGATTCCGGCATTCCAGGCATGAGCCAGCTTCCGCCATCGCACCACCGCCCTCCCGGGGCAGCGTCACCCGCTCTGGCCACCTCCTCGTTTGGCGGCGGCCGCCGCATGCCGTGGTGGCTCTCCGGCGGCCACGCCCAGACCATCATCCCGGCGCGCTTCACGCAGCGCCCTGCGCGCGTCGCCTTCAAGCGCGAGCGCTGGATTGCCCCCGATGACGACTTCGTCGACCTGGACTGGACCACGCATCCGGTGACGCCCGACACCCCGCTGCTGGTGATGTTCCACGGCCTGGAAGGCGACTCCGGCAGTCACTACGCGCAGGCCATGATGCATGCGCTGGCCGCGCGCGGCTGGCAGGGCGTGATCCCGCACTTTCGCGGCTGCTCGGGTGAGCTGAACCTGGCCCCGCGCTTCTATCACTCCGGCGACTCGGAGGAAATCCACTGGATCCTGGAACGCCTGCACCGGCAGTATTGCGCGCATGGGCGCAAGCTGCTGGTGGTCGGCATCTCGCTGGGCGGCAATGCCCTGCTGCGCCTGCTCGGCGAACAGGGCAGCGGCGCGGCCTTCATCGGCGCCGCGGCGTCGGTGTCGGCGCCGCTGGACCTGGCCGGCGGTGGCGCAGCGCTGTCGCAGGGGTTCAACATGCTGTACACGCGCATGTTCCTGCAAACCCTCAAGCGCAAGTCCCTGGCCAAGCTAACGCAGTATCCCGGCCTGTTCGACCGGGAAGCCATGCTAGCCAGCCGCGACCTGTACGCCTTCGACAATATCGTCACGGCGCCGCTGCACGGTTTTCGCGACACCGACGATTACTGGGCCCGCGCTTCCAGCAAACCCGTGCTCGGCGGCATCGCCGTGCCCACGCTGGTGCTCAACGCGCGCAACGATCCCTTCCTGCCGGCGCGCCACCTGCCGGGCCCGGCGGACGTCAGCCCGCAGGTCTGGCTCGAGCAGCCCGAGCACGGTGGTCACGTCGGGTTCATGACGCCGCGCGAAGATATGCTGCGTGTGTTGCCGGTACTGCCCTATGCGGGGCATATCGAGTGGCTGCCGGCGCGCATCCTGCGGTTTTTCGACGCCGTGGCCTAGCGCGCCTGCGCAGCCCCGCATGCCGGTTGCGAACGGATGGCAAAGCCGGGCGGCCACCTGAATGAATGCGAGCGGAATGCCCTTCATGGACGGCATGAACGGCCCCGCAAGGAGACAGCGACGATGGATGATTCAGTCAAGCAAGCAATGGCCCGCTGGCCCAACGTCCCCAACTGCTACGGCTGGCTGGCGCTGGACCGGCGCGGGCAATGGCGCATGCGCAACGAGTACGCCCAGCAGCACGGCCTGTCCGGCGACCCGATCCGGCACGAAGCGCTGATCGCGTTTATCGAGCGCAACTACCAGCACGACGAGCGCGGCGCCTGGTACTTCCAGAACGGCCCGCAGCGCGTGTTCGTGTCGCTGGCCTACGCGCCGTGGATCGCGCGGCTGCATCAGGGCCAGCTGCGGACCACATCGCAGCGCGCCTTCACGCTGCGCGCCTGCCATGCGGACGAGCATGGCAATGTGCTGCTGGCCGGCGAGGTGGAAGGAGAAAGCGGGGATGCGGGCAAGCTGCAGGTGGCGCTGCTGCACGACCATGACCTCGATGCCTTCAGCAGCGCCTGCACCTGGCACGGCGAGGCGTGCGGCGGCAATCTCGGCGTGTTTCATTTCGACGGTACCGACGTGGCGATCGAACCGATTGTCGAAGACGAGGTGCCGACGCGCTACGGCTTCGTGCGCCAGCCGCTGCCGCCCGCGGGCGAGCAGGCCGCCTGAGCGGTGGCGGCGGGAACAGCAGTAGCGGGCGTGGCCGTCAGTTAGGCATGCCCTTGCTGTCCTGCTTCTCCTCGCGGAACTGGCGCTCCAGCTGGTGCAGGCGCGCGTCGACCTCCGACAGCGTGTAGAAATCGCCATCGCCCGCCTTGCGTGCGATCTGCAACTGCTCGATGGCGGCCTGGTAGGCGCCATCGACCGCATATTTTTCCGCCAGCGCCTGGTGCTGCTGCACGCGCCGGCCCTGCGCGGCATAGGCCCGCGCCAGCATGTCCCACCACTCGGAACGCGCAACCTCTTCGCGCGTGCGTTCGCGCAGGAAGGTCACCGCCTGGTCCGTCCGGCCGGCGCCGAGCAAGGTCGCCGCGTAGCTCAGCGCCACCGCGTGCGACAGCGGAAACGCCTTCATCGATACCATGGCCTGATTCAGCGCATCCTGCTGCCGGCCCTGCGCGCGCGCCAGCTCGATCGCCATCACATCGAGCATGGCGCTGCCGGAAGTGGCGCCGGGAATATTGCCGTACAGCCGGCGGGCTTCGGCCAGGGACTGCTCCGCGGCAGTGTTGCGGCCCAGCCGCTGCTCGGCGAAAGCCATCCCGTAATACAGCGCCGGCAAGCGCACCGGCGAAGCTGCCGCCAGTTGCGTCTGCAGCGCGGCACGCACGTTCTGCAAGTCGCTGGGCGTGGTTTCCTGGATGATGCGGGCACGCATGCGAGCGAACTCGTATTCCGGGGTATTCGGCACCTTGCGCACCGCCACATGGCTTACGCGGTCCTGCATGTCGGCGATCCGCTCCGAGGTGAGCGGATGGGTGCGCACGTAGGCCGGCACCGAATTCTCCGAGATGCCCATCACGCGCTGCAGCCGCTTGAAGAAATCCGGCATGCCCTGCGGATCGAACCCGGCTGCGGTCATGATCTGGAAGCCGACCCGGTCGGCCTCCCGCTCCGCGCCGCGTGAGAACGACAACTGGTTGGAGATCGCAGCCGCCTGCCCGCCCATGGCCAGCGCCGCTGCCGCATCGCCGCTCTTGGTGGCCGCCAGCCCCGCGAGCACCATCGATGCCAGCGAGATCCACATCGACTGGTCCTGCGTGGTGATGCCGCGCGCGATATGCCGCTGCATCACGTGGCCGATTTCGTGGCCCAGCACCGAAGCCAGCTCGGACTCGGTATCCGACTGCACCAGCAGGCCGGTGTGCACGCCGATGTACCCGCCCGGCAGCGCAAAGGCATTGATGGTGCGGTCGCGCACCGCGAACAGCTCGAAGCCGGTCGCGAAGGTGCCGGCACCGTTGGAGCCGGAGATGTTCTGCCGGCGCGCCGCCTGCACCAGGCGATAGCCGAGCATGTTCAGGTAATCGGCCAGCAGCGGATCCGACACATAGTCCGGATCGCGCCGGATATCGCGCATGATGCGATCGCCCAGGCGCTTTTCCATGTCGGGCGTCAGCGACGCCGTGGACGGGTCTCCCAGGTCGGGCAACTGCGCGCCGTTGGTCTCCACCACCGTGTTGTTGCTGCGCAGCCCGAATTCGGACTTCTGCCCCGCCTTGACGCTGCGGTTCAGGTTGTCGTAGACCTGGTCGCTGCCACCGCCATCCGTCCCCGTGGTGGCGGCTGCGGCGGTGCGCGCGGGATCGTTCAGTAACACGCGCTGCTGGGGCCAGGCGGGTAACGCCATCGTCAGCGCCAACAGTGCCGCCAGCGAACGGCGCGCAAAGCGCCCCGGTTTCGCGCGCGCGCGCAGGGGTACGGCTGCGGGAACGGCATCTGCATGGCGCACAGGGCCCATGCGAGATTTGAGGCGCGCCTGTCGGGCGGGCGAGGAGAGCGCTCCGGCGAGCGTTTGGTTCTTGCGCATATTGCTATGATAGCGGCCTCCGGAGGCCATTCCCATCGGGCATCGCCCGGTCTTGCCACGCCCTGCCCCGGCTAGCGCGGCAAATGCGGCAGACGCCTCCGCCACGCTTTCCTCTCGACTCCGCAGGTCCACGCCATGAGCCAGCTCACCCATTTCGATTCCGCCGGACAAGCCCATATGGTAGACGTCGGCGCCAAGGCCCATAGCCACCGCGTGGCCGTGGCCACCGGCACCATCACCATGCTGCCCGCCACATTCGCGCTCGTGCGGGACGGCACCGCCAAGAAGGGCGATGTGCTCGGCATTGCCCGCGTGGCCGCCATCATGGCCACCAAGCGCACCTCCGACCTGATCCCGCTATGCCACCCGATCTCGCTCACCAAGGTCGCTGTGGACTATGCGCTGGACGAAGCCAGCAGCACCATCCGCTGCACCGTGCGCACCGAGACGCACGGCCAGACCGGCGTGGAGATGGAAGCGCTGACCGGCGTGCAGGTGGCACTGTTGACCATCTATGACATGTGCAAGGCGGTGGACCGGGGGATGGTGATGGGGGATGTGAAGCTGCTGGAGAAGCATGGGGGGAAGTCGGGGGATTGGGTGGCCGGCGACAGTTAAGCGATTGTTTTATAAGCCTCAGCCTGACGCACGTCATCACCCGCCCCGCTGACCCAATTGCCTCATTGCCTCATTGCCTTGACGGCAACGGATGCCATGGAGTGACGCAGAATCGATTTTGGCCAAATTCTCTCCAAATGGACACCGGAGATGGAACCGATGCGGCATTGGGAACAAGCGGCAGGCCCGGCTTTCGCGCAACGGATTTCCACCGGGAGCAACGACTTCCATCGCGCCCAATTCGTTGAAATTCCCGCTGTCGCCAGGTAATGGTCTCCATGAGTGCCATTTGCCATCGTGCTGGTAAGCAAATCACGGCAACCTATACTCCAGACGGATGAAAGGGCAATCGATCCTGTCCCGGGGATGTTGCCGCCCCGTTGCATCGGCAATCCTGTTCGGAGATGACATGATGCCGAATGTAAAGCGGATGAATTTCATTTTGCGCTGGGTTGTCCTGGCAGCACACGGAATTGCATTCTCGATTTTTCTCCCCACCGTTGGTCACGCACAATCGGTGGACAACGTCAGGTATGCCATGGTGCTGTTGAAGATGAAAGTGCTCAATATGGGCGCACCGGCGATCAAAGGAGAAGAAGCCGTTGCCGGAAAACCGGCGCCGGCGTTGTATTTTGGCGCTAACAAGATGAACAATAACTTTGCCGTGGTTGACGATGTGAAAAACACGGTGGGCGGTACCGCAACGCTATTCGTGAAGAGCGGTGAGGAATTCATCCGTGTGGCAACGAATGTGCAGAAAGACGATGGGTCGCGTGCCATTGGCACCGTGCTCGATCCCAACGGCAAGGCTATCGCGGCAATTCGCGGCGGTGGCGCGTACTATGGCGATGCCGACATTCTCGGAAAGTCCTATATCACGGGCTATGAGCCAATACAGGATTCCCTTGGCAGAGTCATCGGCGTCTACTATGTAGGTTATCCCAAGGCGCAGTGAGTCTGCGTAGGCTCTACTTTATACCCCGCGTCGCCACGCCGGCGACGCGGTGCCCCGAAAGCCAGCTCACAGCAGGCGACACTACCGGCAATGGCCTGAACACTACTCCGAAAAAGCGCTATCCACGATCGCTTTCGGCCAAATTCCCAGTTATTCCGAATAGCACACTAAGCCTTGCTTCTACTTAAGGCACTTCCACCACACTTTCTCCAGACCAGCAATTTATTTCCAGATTTCGTCGGGATGCGCGCGACGCCATTATGGTATGGTCTGACAAAATTCCCTTATCAAATCCAAGAACCATCTCCTTGGACGGACCCGATCGAACAATGATTTCCCCGGCGTCCCGTTCGATGCCATCAAAATTACCAGCAACATCGGTTAGCCTCAAGACACAAACGATTGAGGCACCGCAGGAGCCCGTTACGTTCCTGGTTTCGGCTTCATCCAGGAATTTCTCCCCTCTGCGCTTGCAGGGCGGTGGCCCACCGCAATCAAAGATGGGATCCCGCCGGATCTCTGGCGCGCGGCTGCAAGTATCCGATCCGCATCACCGCCCCCGCCTCTCTTATCCGCCATGACACACGCTTACACCGTGACCCCTTCCGCTGTAACAAGCGTAACGCCGCGTTTCGCCAGCAGGGGGCACCGCGCCACATGCGTCAAATTGGTATTCAATGCAGTTAAAGGGGTGCAAGTGCAGCCCCCGCGGGACATCGTTCCGCGTCGATCCAGGGTGAGCAACATGAACGGGCGTTGGGTTGGCCAGCTTTTGCTGGTGTTGGCGGCGCTGGGTGCGGGCGGAACGGCCCTGGCAGGCGGCCACGGCGGCGGCGGGGGCGGACATGGCGGCGGCGGGGGCGGACATGGCGGTGGAGGCTGGCACGGGGGCGGCGGCTGGCACGGCGGCGGTGGCTGGCATGGGAGCGTGGGGATCTATGTCGGTCCCGGCTTTGGGTATGGATATGGCTGGGGCTGGGGCTACCCCTACTCTCCCTACTATTACCCCCCTGGCTACTACTATCCTCCCGCAGTGGTGGGAGTGCCGACCTCGCCACCGCAATACATAGAGCAGGGCCAGGACGGCACGCTGGAATTGAACAGCGGCGCTGTCGCGGCGCCGGCGCCCCAGCAGCAGGTGTATTGGTATCACTGCGCCAGGCCGGATGGCTACTACCCGTATATCAAGGCCTGCCCAGGCGGCTGGCAGAAGGTTCCGGCGCAGCCACCCGCCTAGCGCCTGGAGCGCATTTCCAACCTGCGAAGGGCAGTACCGCTGTGCGCAATGTTTCGATGACCGAGGTACCGAGGTGCCGAGATGAATGCCTTTGACCGTCCCAGCTTGCCTGGACTCCCGATCTTGCTGAGCCTGCCGCTGGCGGCGCTTGTTCTGGCCGGCTGTGCCGTGATGCCCAGCGGTCCCAGCGTGATGGTGCTGCCAGGCACCGGCAAGAACTTCGACCAGTTCCGGGCCGACGACTATGCCTGCCGCCAGTTCGCCTTCGGCCAGGTGGGTGGCGTGACCGCAAACCAGGCGGCAACCAACAGCGCGGTCGGCAGCGCCGCGGTCGGCACCGCGCTGGGTGCGGCAGCGGGTGCGGCCTTCAATGGCGGCTCCGGCGCGGCAGTGGGTGCAGGCATCGGCCTGCTCACCGGCGCGGCGATCGGCTCGAGTAATGCCCAATACGCCGGCTACGGCAGCCAGCGCCAGTACGACGCTGCTTATGTGCAGTGCATGTACGCCAGCGGTCATCGGGTGCCGGTCTACGGCAATATGGCGGCGGCCCCGCGGCCTGCCGCCCCGACTTACTACTATCCGCCGCCCCCTCCGGGCTACTACCCGCCGCAGTAACCCTGCGACCGCAGCCGCGTACGGGGCGGACTCCGCGCGCCGCGATCCGCCTGCCGTGGAGCGCTTACTCCGGCTTGCCCTTGTTGCGCGCCTTCACCCAGTCGCAGAAATCGCGCGGCCGCGCCGCCGCGTCGACTTCGGCGCAGAAGCGGGCCAGTTCGGCGAACTGGCTTGCCTCGTCGCCAGCAAAGTAGAAATGCAGGCGCTCCAGCCATGCGCGGCCCTGGACGGGATCGCCGCTCAAGGCCAGCAGCCAGGCGGTGCGGGCAATCAGCGTAGGCGTGGGCAGCAGGTGGACGGCGGCGATATGGGGCGCCAGCAGTTGCGCTGCATTCTCCGGCGTGATCCTGGCATCCTCGGTCGCATCCGCCGCGGCGGCCTGGCGAAACCAGAAATGCGGCATCGGCAGCGCTTTCCGGTGTTCGTCGCGCGCATATTCGCGTGCCTCGGCACGCCGGTAGTCCTGCCACATGGTGGCAAGAATGGCGGTCGTAGCGCCGATGAATGCCCCGACGGCCAGCACGGCAAGCCAGCGCGGCGTGCGCACGCGGCCGAACCCCGAGGGCTCCAGCCAGCCCAGCATGAAGCAGAACGGCAGCACGAAATACAGGTAGTGCAGCGGGTACTCCAGCATCGAATGCGCGCATAGCATCGCCAGCCACGTGAGCGCCACCACCGTCTGCGCCCGTTCCGGCCCGTTGCCAAGCCACAGCCGCCGGTGCGCTACACGCCATAGCCAGGCCAGCAATGAAAGCACGACACCGGCGGTGCCGACCAGGCCCGTCTTCGCCAGCAGGTCCAGCAGCGCGTTGTGCGCATGCAGGGACATTTCCACCGTCACGCCGACTTGCGCCAACTGCTGGAACTGCGCCCAGCCGAACTCGCCCCAGCTCACCCCCAGCCAGGGATGCGCGCGGAACATTGCCCAGGCATGGGACCACAGCGCCCCGCGCGCCGAAACCTGGTCGGCCCGCTGCAACTGCGCCAGCGTATCGAACAGGCGCCAGTCAAAGACCTGCCCGGCACTCTTTATCATCGGCTGCAGGATCACCAGCACCACGACCATCGCCACCGCGGCGAAGGCAAGCCCGGCTGGCCGGCTCATGGGGTTGTGGCCGGCGTGGCCCGGTCGTTGCATCGCACCCGGCCCGCCCCGCCCCGCCCCGCGCGCCATCCATGCGGCGAGCAATGCGTAGGCCGAGGCCAGCCCGACATGGAGGACACCGGTGCGCGATCCGGACAACACGATACCGCTCTCCAGCAACAGCACTGCCGCCAGCCAGGCTGGTGGGCGCAGCCAGCCGCGCGCGGCCAGCCACACGGCCGCCGCAAGCGCCAGTCCATCAACCGTGGCCTGGTGATTGGGCTGGTTGAGGTTGCCCCACAGGCGGCGGTTGTCGTCGTAGAAGTAGGTGGAAACCATCCCGAACGTGTCGGGCTCCAGGCCGAAGACCTGGACCCACTGCGCCAGCGTGCCGAGCAATCCGGCCACCAGCCAGGCAATCGCGAGCACATCGGTCATCGCCTGCCGCTCCAGCGGGGACGCTGTCCGGCCTTGCCGCCAGGCCGCCCATATCACCGCGGCGGCAAGCGCGAGCACGAGTTCGGTGATCAGCCGGCTGCCCGACAGGTCGCTCATGCCGGTCAGCCCTTGCGCAACGCCGGTGGCGATCAGCCAAAGGGGAAAGACGACGATCCAGGGGAACTGAGCTGGAACGTCTCGATAAGCGAGCCCCGAGGCCTGCCGGTTTGCCGCGGCGGCAAGCGCCATGACGGCCAGCGCGAACAACAATGCCGAGGCCCATTCGCCGTAGAAAGTGGCAAGCGGGAGCGTGTGACGGGAGACCAGTAGCGGCGCAATCAGTGCGACGGCGAGGAAGCTGAGGGGTATGGCTGACCGGGAGGGCAGCATGCGGAGCGCCTTGTTATGCCACGTTGGCAAAAGGCGGATGATAGCTCGGGGAACAGGCAAAGAAAAAGCGCCCGAAGGCGCTTTTTCTATCTGGACAGACCGTCTGCCGACGGAATTTCGCCCGTCAGGTCGGTTGTACCGACCGTTTCTGCAGCAGCTTGCCCACCACCACCACCAGCGCCGCGCCGATTGCGCCGAACACCAGGTGTGCATGCGGCACATGCATCTCGAACCACGCAGCGTCCACCGGATCGCTCACCAGCATCTCGCCTGCCAGGTAGCCCAGCAGCGCCGCGCCCAGCACGATGATGATGGGGAAGCGGTCCATGACCTTGAGCAGGATGGTGCTGCCGAACACGATCAGGGGAATCGACAGGCCCAGGCCGACGATCAGCAGCATCAGCTGGCTGCCTTCCGGCCCCTTCTGCGCCGCGGCGGCCACGGCAACCACGTTGTCGAGCGACATCACCAGGTCGGCGATCAGGATGGTGCGGATCGCGGACCAGATATTGTCCTTGGCGTCGTGGCCGTCCTCGTCGTCTTCGCCGGTCAGCAGCTGCACGCCGATGTAGACCAGCAGCAAGGCGCCGACGATCTTCAGGTAAGGCAGGCTCAGCAGCTTGACCGCGGCCACCGTCAGCACCACCCGCATGATGATGGCGGCGGCGCTGCCCCAGAAGATGGCCTTCTTCTGCTGGGCGGGCGGGAGGTTGCGGGAGGCCAGTGCAATCACCACGGCGTTGTCGCCGGAGAGCACGATGTTGGTCAGGATGATGGATCCCAACGCGATCCAGAACGCGGTGGAGGACAGCAGTTCCACGGTAAAGCTCCTCGAGTTTCTAAATTATGATTCGAACGCCACATATGTACCGATTATCACCGGTGCTTACGGAATTTCGGATGTCTGAGTCTTCAGACATGAAGATTTACCGTATCAAGCTTTCGATTCGGTTTCAATCGGCATGTCGCGCGCCTCCGGAGATACCCTAGGTGACTGGCGCTCCAGAATGAGATGCCCCCGCACGGAGGCGGGGGCATCGAGGTCCGATATGCGGTTGCAGTCACGCAACCGCACCGGCTCCGGCAATCTCTCCCGCCCGCGGGCGGAAAAGCTGCTGTTCGGTATTACAGGATCGACTTGAGCAGGCGAGCCATTTCCGACGGATTCTTGGTGACCTTGATACCGCAGGCTTCCATGATTTCCAGCTTGGCTTGCGCCGTGTCGGCACCGCCCGAGATCAGCGCGCCGGCGTGGCCCATGCGCTTGCCCGGAGGCGCGGTCACGCCAGCGATAAAGCCAACCACCGGCTTCTTCATGTTTTCCTTGATCCAGTAAGCCGCATTGGCTTCGTCCGGACCACCGATTTCGCCGATCATGACCACGGCGTCCGTTTCGGGATCGTCGTTGAACATCTTCATGATGTCGATGTGCTTCAGGCCGTTGATGGGATCGCCACCAATGCCCACTGCCGACGACTGGCCCATGCCCAGCGCGGTCAGCTGACCAACGGCTTCATAGGTCAGCGTGCCCGAGCGCGACACCACGCCGATGCGGCCCTTGCGGTGAATGTGGCCCGGCATGATGCCGATCTTGATTTCGTCAGGCGTGATCAGGCCCGGGCAGTTGGGTCCGAGCAGCAAGGTCTTCTTGTTGCCCTTCACCATCTTGTCCTTGAGCTCCATCATGTCGCGCACGGGGATGCCTTCGGTGATGCAGACCACCAGGTCCAGGTCAGCGTCAACGGCTTCCCAGATCGCGGCAGCGGCGCCGGCGGGCGGCACGTAGATCACGGAAACGGTGGCGCCGGTCGATGCCTTGGCATCCTTGACACTGGCGTAGATGGGAATGCCTTCGAAGTCTTCGCCGGCTTTCTTCGGGTTCACGCCGGCAACGAAGCAGTTCTTGCCGTTGGCGTAGTCGCGGCAGCCACGGGTGTGGAACTGGCCGGTCTTGCCGGTGATGCCCTGGGTGATGACCTTGGTGTCTTTATTGATCAGAATCGACATGCTGTAATCCTTTGCTTGGCTCAAAGCAGCGCGCGAAGGCCTGGCCCCGGCGCGCTGCTGGCGTTCGTGTTCGCGTCTGGCTTACTTGCCCGCGGCAGCAGCCACGACCTTCTGGGCGGCTTCTTCCATGGTGTCGGCCGCGATGATGGGCAGACCCGAGTCGGCCAGCATCTTCTTGCCGATCTCTTCGTTGGTACCCTTCATGCGCACGACCAGCGGCACGGACAGCGACACGGCCTTGGATGCAGCGATCACGCCTTCGGCGATCACGTCGCAACGCATGATGCCGCCGAAGATGTTGACCAGGATGGCCTTCAGGTTCGGGTTCTTGAGCATCAGCTTGAAGGCTTCGGTCACCTTCTCGGTGGTGGCACCGCCGCCCACGTCGAGGAAGTTGGCCGGCTCGCCGCCGAACAGCTTGATGGTGTCCATGGTGGCCATGGCCAGGCCGGCGCCGTTCACCAGGCAGCCGATGTTGCCATCCAGCGAGATGTAGGCCAGGTCGAACTTCGAAGCTTCGATTTCGTTCGCGTCTTCTTCGTCCAGGTCACGGTACGCGACGATTTCCGGGTGACGGAACAGGGCGTTGGAGTCGAAGTTGAACTTGGCGTCCAGTGCGATCACCTTGCCGTCGCCGGTCAGGATCAGCGGGTTGATTTCGGCCAGCGATGCGTCGGTGTCCCAGAACGCCTTGTACAGGCCTTGCAGGGCCTGGCGGGCTTGGGGAACGCTTGCGTCGGGCACGCCGATCTTGCGGGCGATATCGTCGGCGTCAGCGTCCAGCAGGCCGGCGGACGGGTCGATGATCAGCGTGTGGATCTTTTCCGGGCTGTGGGCAGCGACTTCTTCGATGTCCATGCCGCCTTCGCTGGAGGCCATCAGGGCCACCTTTTGCGACACGCGGTCGACGACCAGGCTGACGTACAGTTCCTTCTTGATGTCCGCGCCTTCTTCGATCAGCAGGCGGTTGACCTTCTTGCCTTCCGGGCCGGTCTGGTGCGTGACCAGGGTCATGCCCAGGATGTTGCTGGCGTAGGTCTTGACCTCGTCGATGCTCTTGGCCACCTTCACGCCGCCACCCTTGCCGCGGCCGCCCGCGTGGATCTGCGCTTTGACGACCCATACCGGGCCGCCCAGTTGTTCAGCAGCCTTCAGGGCCTCATCGACCGAGAACGCGGGGATGCCGCGCGGAACCGGCACATTGTATTTGCGCAGGATTTCCTTGCCTTGGTACTCATGGATATTCATGCGTGTTTCCTTTCGGGTAGGCGTAAAAAGTGGAGATGGAATCTCGGCGGATAGCAGGCCGGCCTGGCTTAGCCGGAGGTGCCGGTAGGCCTGCGGGACGTGGCGCCGCCATCGGTGGCGGCGAGCGCCTCCGAAGGTTGCGCCGCCGGGATCTGCGACCCTTCGGTCTTGATCCTCGGCTTTGGCTGGTGACCATACCAGCGCGGGTAAAACTGGCGCACCACCTCACCTTCGAAATGCAGGGCATGGCAGCCGTGCAACTGGTAAGGCGGTTCGGGATTGGTGTCTTCGGTGCCGGCGTCACGGATATTGAACACGTCGCCGGCAAAGGCCTGGATCGCGGTGGTCGGCAGTACGCCGGCCAGTTCGGTCAGGTGCGTGCAGCCCGACACGCCGGACAGGCGCTCTTTCACCGCCTTGCGGAAACCCTTCATCAGGTTCAGGCCGATCAGCTTGCGATAGGCCGGGCCGATGGTGTCGCACTGGCCGGGATACGGTACCCAGTCGGAACAGGCATCGGCGTCCACGACGTTCATGCGCAGGTCAATGGTGATGCGCAGCCACAAATCATGCAGCGGCTCGCCCAACGGGCGCACGCCACCACCGGCAAGCGGGATCTCGCGGGGCTTGGTGTCGGTCAGGCGCGCTTCGATATCCCATAGACCATCGTCCCTAAGATAGGCCTCGGCCGTGATGGCACGGCGGTGGCGCAGGGCGCGATTGACGGGCGGGGAAAGCGGCATAACACCAGGCAGGAGCGGGAGAAAAGGACGGCTGGGCCGGAAAACCGCAGGATTTTAACATGCCGGACAACTTTGGCCGGGAACAAACTGCGCCCGGGGCTGTTGCCGGGAATTGTCGAGTGGCGGGCAAGCGCTGTGGAGCGGGAAAATGCGCGGATGCGCAGGACGGAACCGGTGCCCGGATCACATGGGGCCAGCGCGAAATACGCCTACTGGCAAAGCAGGTATGCGCACCGCGCCAGTGCACGACGCCGCCGCGGCATCACTTCTGGCCGCGATACGGCAGGTCCTCCGGCGGCATCAGTCGCTGCCGTCCAGCCATTCATCCGCCCCCTTGATCACCTGGCTCACCACCGAGCGGGAAAAACCGCGCGCCACCAGAAAGCGGATCTGCCTGGCCTTTTCCTCGGGCGTGGCGGGTGGCGTGCCGAAACGCTTCTGCCAGACAGCACGGCCGCGCTCCAGTTCGGAGCCGCGCAGGCGCTCCTGCAGGTCGGCGAGCTGCTCGCCGCCGAGCTGGTGGGTGCGGGCTTCCTGCATGACGCGGGCGGCGCCATAGCGGCTGGCGCGCCGGTGCACCAGGCTATCGACGAAGCGCTCGTTGGACAGCCAGTTCTCGCGCTCCAGCGCATCCAGCAATTGCTCAAGGGCTTCGGGCGATTCGGCGTGCGGGGCCAGCTTGCGTGCCAGCTCCGCCCGGCTGTGCTCGCGCCGCGACAGGTAGCCTACGGCGCGTGCCTTCAGGGAAAGAGGGGGACGGGTGGCCATGAGGATGGAGCTCGGCAGTGTGAGCTCGACATCGAGCTGTGAAAATGCGCTTCAAAAACGCAAACCGGGGCGGCGCGCGTCGCTGCGCGTGCCGCCCCGGGCGGGGTTCGCGGCCGGGAGCGCCCCGGCCGGCGAAGCTCAGTCTTCGGCGGTGGCCACAGCGGCGGCCGGCGTGCCGTTCATCAGCACCACGCCCAGCGATTCGCGCACCTTGTTTTCGATCTCGTCGGCGATATCGGGATTTTCGCGCAGGTATTCACGCGCGTTGTCCTTGCCCTGGCCGATCTTCTCGCCCTTGTAGCTGTACCAGGCGCCGGACTTCTCGACGATCTTGGCGTCCACGCCCAGGTCGATGATTTCGCCCTGGCGCGAGATGCCCTGGCCATAGAGGATGTCGAAGAAGGCTTCGCGGAACGGCGGCGAGACCTTGTTCTTGACCACCTTGACCTTGGTTTCGTTGCCGATCACCTCGTCGCCCTTCTTGATCGAGCCGATGCGGCGGATATCCAGGCGCACCGAGGCGTAGAACTTCAGCGCATTGCCGCCGGTGGTGGTTTCGGGCGAACCGAACATCACGCCGATCTTCATGCGGATCTGGTTGATGAAGATCACCAGGCAGTTGGTACGCTTGATGGTGCCGGTCAGCTTGCGCAGCGCCTGGCTCATCAGGCGGGCCTGCAGGCCAGGCAGCGAATCGCCCATCTCGCCTTCGATTTCGGCCTTGGGCACCAGGGCCGCCACCGAATCGATCACGATCAGGTCGACCGAGCCCGAGCGCACCAGCGCATCGGTGATTTCCAGGGCCTGCTCGCCGGTATCCGGCTGGGAGATCAGCAGATCGCCAACCGACACGCCCAGCTTGCTGGCGTAGTTGACGTCGAGCGCATGCTCGGCGTCGATAAAGGCGCAGGTGCCGCCCAGCTTCTGCATCTCGGCCACGACCTGCAGCGTCAGGGTGGTCTTGCCCGAGGATTCCGGACCGTAGATTTCCACCACACGGCCGCGCGGCAGGCCGCCAACGCCCAGCGCGATGTCCAGGCCCAGCGAGCCGGTGGACACGACCTGGATATCCTGCTCGACTTCGGCATCGCCCATTTTCATGATCGAGCCCTTGCCGAACTGCTTCTCGATCTGGGCCAGCGCGGCCGCCAGCGCCTTCTGCTTTTCGGCGCTTACGCCAGCACTCGCCTTCTTGCCGTCATCCATGGTCGTCCTTCCGTCAATGGTGTATAAATAGGCCGCATGTGGCGCGCCACCCGCTTTTTGCGGGCAACCGCCCAGCCCGCGCCGCGCCGCGAACTCCTGATGACGATGAACCTGGCAGCAGGGGCAAACATTGGGGCGAACGTTCGGTAAAAAACCAGTACAAATTCGGTAAAGCCCGGTTTGCATCGAAGACAAATCGAATGCGACCGGCATAAGCGGGTACTGTATAAAAAAACAGTATGCTTGGCAAGTCCCGCCCGCGTCATTTGATGGAAAGGGGCGACACAGCCGGGCCAGGGTGGAGACAACCATGCGTATTCTGATCGCCGAAGATGACGATGTGCTGGCAGATGGCCTGACGCGCTCGCTACGTCACTCGGGCTATGCCGTCGACCATGTGGCCAGCGGGGTCGAAGCCGATTCCGCGCTGTCGACCCAGACCTTCGACCTGCTGATCCTCGATCTCGGCCTGCCGCGCATGCCGGGGCTGGAAGTGCTCAAGCGGCTGCGCACGCGCGGCGCCATGCTGCCGGTGCTGATCCTGACCGCGGCCGACGGCGTCGACGAGCGTGTCAAGGGCCTGGACCTGGGCGCCGACGACTACATGGCCAAGCCCTTCGCCCTGTCGGAACTGGAGGCGCGGGTGCGCGCGCTGGTGCGGCGCGGCACGGGCGGCGGCGCCACCCTGACCCACCACGGCCCGCTTGCCTTCGACCAGGTCGGCCGCATCGCCTACCTGAACGATCAGATGCTGGATCTCTCGGCGCGCGAAGTGGGATTGCTGGAGATCCTGCTCACCCGCACCGGGCGGCTGGTGTCGAAGGAGCAACTGGTCGACCACCTGTGCGAATGGGGCGAGGAGGTCAGCAACAACGCCATCGAAGTCTATGTGCACCGGCTGCGCAAGAAGATCGAGGTGGGTGGCATCCGCATTGCCACGGTACGCGGGCTGGGCTACTGCCTGGAGAAATTCCAGGCCGCCGTGGCGCACGACTAGGAGTCGCCATTAGAATCGGAATCAGCAACAGAACCCGCGCCATCCTTGCTTCATTGCCTGCCGGCCCCGCCGCCAGGCCCTGCCACACCTTTTCCCAATGAGCCTGCTGCGACTGCCCCGGCGGCGCCAGCGGCCCGCGCGCACCGCCCCTCCTCTCTCCGCGCCTGACGAGATCGTCAGCGACGAAACGCTGGCCGAGGCCCTGCCCCACCTTGAAGACAGCGCCGGCCACCCGTCGCCGCGCTCGCTGTTCGGCGAGATCCTGGACTGGATGCTGGCGCCGCTGCTCCTGCTGTGGCCGATGAGCATTGCCGTGACCTACCTGGTGGCGAAGTCGATCGCCAACGGCCCTTTCGATCGCTCGCTGGAGGCCAGCGCCATCGTGCTCTCGCAGCAGGTGCGCGAGGTCAACGGGCGCGTCACGCTGCAACTGCCGCTGTCCGCGCGCGAGATCCTGCGCGCCGATGAAACCGACAATATCTACTACCAGGTGGTGGGCACGCATGGCGAATTCGTCGCCGGCGACAACGACATGCCGCTGCCCGGCGAAGACGACCGCGGCCATGCCGGGCTGGTCTCGCTGCGCGACGACCGCATCGCGGGCAACGACGTGCGCGTGGCCTACACCTATGTCGATCTCAAGCAGGGCGGCGACGCGCAGCCGGTGTTGGTGCAGGTTGGCGAAACCCTCGACAAGCGCGCGCGCCTGGCCAACGAGATCATCAAGGGCGTGATCCTGCCGCAGTTCGTGATCCTGCCGCTGGCGGTGGTGCTGGTGTGGTTCGGCCTGACGCGCGGGCTGGCCCCGCTGACCGCGATCCAGCAGCGCATCCGCGCACGCAATCCCGGTGACACCAGCCCCATCGACGAACACGCCGCACCGCAGGAAATCACGCCGCTGGTGGCCTCGTTCAACGACCTGCTGGCGCGGCTCGACGTTTCCGTGCAGACGCAAAAGCGCTTTATCGCCGATGCCGCCCACCAGATGAAAACGCCGCTGGCCGGGCTGCGCATGCAGGCCGAACTGGCGCAGCGCGAACAGTCGCCGGAGGAACTGCGCAAATCGCTGGCGCAGATCGCCGGCAGCTCGGAGCGCGCCGCCCACATGGTGACGCAGCTGCTGTCGCTGGCGCGCATGGAAAACCTGGCCGGCGCGGGCAACATGGCGCCGCTTGACCTGGCCGCCCTGGCGCGCGAAGTGGTCAAGGACTGGTTGCCGCAGGCCTGGGCGCGCCGCATCGATCTGGGCGTGGATGCCGACGACCACCCCGTGATGGTGCAAGGCAACCGCCTGATGCTGACGGAGATGCTCAACAACCTGATCGACAACGCCATCCGCTACACGCCCCCGGATGGCCACGCTACCGTGCGGGTCAGCGCCGATGCGTTCGAGCCTTTCGCGTATCTCGAAGTGGAAGACACCGGGCCCGGCATCCCGGTGTCCGAACGCGAGCGCGTGATGGAGCGGTTCTACCGCGTACTCGGCACCAAGACCCAGGGCAGTGGCCTGGGCCTGGCCATCGTGCGAGAGATCGTGCAGCAGCATGGCGGCGACGTCAGCATTCTCGACCACGTCTACCAGACGGAGCCGCGCCTGGCCGGGGCCTGCTTCCGCATTACGCTGCGCCGGCCCTCCACCCTGGAGCCAGCATGAACGATCCCGATCACATACGCGGCGGGCGCGACCAGGCCGACCAGTCCGAACGGCGCGCCTGGCATCGCAACCTGCGCTGGATCGCCGTGCTGCTGTCGATCTGGTTCGTGGTCACCTTCGGCGTGGCCTGGTTCGCCCGCGAGCTGCGCTTCGATTTCTTCGGCTGGCCCTTCTCCTTCTGGGTCGGCGCACAGGGGGCGCTGGTCGTCTATGTCCTGATGGCGGCGCTCTATGCCTGGCGCATGAATCGCGACAATGACGAAGATGCCGACAATGGTGGCGCGCCCGCCCGGCAGCATGACGATGCTGCATAGCAAGAAATACAGACGCGTCCCTTAACACGGGTTCCAGTGCGATTTTCCGCGGCCGCGCGCGTCGCGGCGCAGCGATGCCAAGCCCGTTTTTTGCCTAGCGTATACCCCGAGCACTTTGCTGCGTACGACGCGGAAATTGTCAGAACGCAGTAAGTTTCACCACCCACAATCCATTGCAACTTCGGAGGTAATCGTGCGTGCTGGAGCTGGAGCGCGCATGCGGCCCCGAAAGATTCCGATCACAAACGGAGGAGACAATGGCTAATGCACAGAACGTGGCGGTGCCCGCAGGCAGCGCCCAGAGCTCGTCAATGACCGCCGAAGAGAGGAAGGTGATTTTTGCCTCCTCGCTCGGCACGGTGTTCGAGTGGTACGACTTTTACCTTTACGGTTCGCTGGCGGCCATCATCGCCAAGCAGTTCTTCGCCGGGCTGGATCCGACCGCGGCCTTCATCTTCGCACTGCTCGCCTTTGCCGCCGGCTTTATCGTGCGCCCGTTCGGCGCGCTGGTATTCGGCCGCCTGGGTGACATGATCGGGCGCAAGTACACCTTCCTGGTGACCATCCTGATCATGGGGGTCTCGACCTTCATCGTGGGCCTGCTGCCGGGCTTCAACACCATTGGCTGGGCCGCCCCGATCATCCTGATCGGGCTGCGCATGCTGCAGGGCCTCGCGCTCGGCGGCGAGTACGGCGGTGCTGCCACCTATGTGGCCGAGCACGCGCCGCACGGCAAGCGCGGCGCGTACACGGCCTGGATCCAGACCACCGCCACGCTCGGCCTGTTCCTGTCGCTGATCGTGATCCTGGTGTGCCGCAATCTGACCGGTCCGAACTTCGACGTATGGGGCTGGCGCATTCCGTTCCTCGTTTCGATCCTGCTGCTCGGCGTATCGGTGTATATCCGCCTGTCGATGAGCGAATCGCCCGCCTTCCAGAAAATGAAGGCCGAGGGCAAGACCTCCAAGGCACCGCTGACGGAGTCGTTCGGCCAGTGGCGCAACCTGAAGATCGTGATCCTGGCGCTGGTGGGCCTGACCGCCGGCCAGGCCGTGGTCTGGTACACGGGCCAGTTCTACTCGCTGTTCTTCCTGACCCAGGTGCTGAAGGTCGACGCCACCACCGCCAACCTGCTGATCGCGGGCGCCCTGGTGATCGGCACGCCCTTCTTCATCTTCTTCGGCTCGCTGTCGGACAAGGTTGGCCGCAAGTGGATCATCATGGCCGGCTGCGCGCTGGCGATGCTGACCTACTTCCCGCTGTTCAAGGCCCTCACCCACTACGCCAACCCGGCGCTGGAACGCGCGCAGCAAAGCGCCCAGATCGTGGTGACCGCCGATCCGAAGCAATGCTCCTTCCAGGGCAGCCCGATCGCCCGCGAAATCGATTTCCGCAGCTCCTGCGACATCGTCAAGCGGACCCTGGCACAAGCCTCGGCCAGCTATGAAGTCGTGGAAGCCCCGGCCGGCACGGTGGCATCGGTGAAGATCGGCGACAAGGAGATTGCCTCCTTCAACGCCGCGCTGGTACCGGCGGGCCACAGCTTCGACGACGCCAGCAAGAAACAGATCGCCGCGTTCAAGAAGCAAGTGGGCGAATCGATGGCCTCGGCCGGCTACCCGACCAAGGCGGACCCCGCGCAGATGAACACCATCATGGTGCTGGTGATCCTCGTCATCCTGGTGATCTACGTGACCATGGTGTACGGCCCGATCGCGGCCATGCTGGTGGAAATGTTCCCGACCCGGATCCGCTACACCTCGATGTCGCTGCCGTATCACATAGGCAATGGCTGGTTCGGCGGCCTGCTGCCCACCATCTCGTTTGCCCTGGTGGCCCAGAACGGCAACATCTACTACGGGCTCTGGTACCCGATCATCATCGCTGGCGTCACCCTGGTCATCGGCTCGCTGTTCATCCGCGAAACCAAGGATGTGAACATCTACGCCAACGACTGATCCTGGCATCCAGGGCAACAAGCTCATGCACGACTGATCCGGTAATCAGTCGCTCCATCCGGCGGGCCGCAAGGTCCGCCGGTTTTTTTCAGGCGCGGCGAAGGCGCCTTGCACCCCCACAAAGTTTTTTAGGAGAGGGTGTTGACAGGTCCAAATCCACATGTATAATTGCGGTCTTCTTTGGCGAATTAGCTCAGTCGGTTAGAGCGACGGAATCATAATCCGCAGGTCCGGGGTTCGAATCCCTGATTCGCCACCAGTATTTATGCAGGAAATCAGTACTTGCCAGCCCCTTCAGGTCTCAGACCTGAAGGGGCTTTGCTTTTGGCCCTCCCGAAGTTTTCACTTTCGGAGCGCCAACAATGATCAAGTTCTGCATGCTGTCCACCAGGGGCGGGATCGGCAAGTCCATGCTCGCCGCCTCCCTCGGCGGCCTGCTCGCCGACATGGGCCCGCGCGTCCTCCTCATCGACGCCAATATCCAGCCCTCCCTCTCTCACCAAGCCCCCAAAGGCCTCACCTACGTCATCGACCACGGGGCTATCACCCAGGAATGCATCTCGCACAGCGAGATCGACGGCCTGGACATCATCCTCAGCGAGGATCCCGAAGGCACTCTCCAGCACAAGCTCGCCACCCGTGCCGACGGCATGTTCCGTCTCTCCGGTGCCCTTGCCCCCCATCATGTCCGACGGCAACTACGACGACGTCATCATCGACACCCAGGGCGCCGCCGGCCAGATCATTCTGCCCGTGGTCCCTGAGACGCTCGCTGCCCGCGAGTTCACCACCGGCACCATGGAATTGCTCGAGCGCCTGGAAGTCGGCCCCGAGTTCGGGTTCCGTCTGGGGCCGGTCAGGGCCGTCCTCTACAAGCAAAGCCGCACGGCTGATGCCAGGCACGTCGCCCAGGCCCTGCGCGACGACTTCATCCCCATGGGTCGGCGCGCCACCCTGCCAAATACCCCCGCCCCCCCCC
>NZ_JFJV02000215.1:40988-76289 GCF_000611145.1 Cupriavidus sp. SK-3
CCAAGCGCATCCCCGTCCATCGTCATGAGACCCGCCACCCGGGGACCATGAAGAGCGCCTCCCAGGTCATGCACGAGCTGGTTTGGGAACGCATTCCCAGCCTGAAGGACGTCCATGCAGGTGGCTCTTCGATCACCGCCGCGCCGGCTGCCCCGACTGTCGAGGAGAGCGGCCACGAGCAAGGCCAAGGCTATTCCCGCGCCGTGCAGCATGAGCGCCGTCGAACTCGCCGTTGCGCGTCGCTGCGCGACGGGAGTCTCAAAACGAAGGGAGCTGGAGAGGGAGGCGCGCCTCCCTCTCCATCAGCCTAGAGTCGCGCCCTGGGTGGCGCTGGGCATGTCACTGCCCGGCATGGCATCCGGCAGTTCGTGCTGCGGTCCGCCGACCTCGCTCTGGATGCGACCGGCCGAATGCGACACGTGGTCCTCCGACTTGCCCGACACGTACTCGCGCCAGACCAGTGGCAGGATGCCGCCGTGACGCCAGTATTCGACGTCCTCGCCGGTATCGAGCCTGATCGTCAGGGGCACTGTGTTCGTGGTGCCGTCGACACGGCGGACAATCGCCTCAACACGGCCCGAGACATCGAGGCGGTCCGCCAGAGATAGGATGTCAATCGTTTCGCTGCCGTCGAGTCCGAGCGATTCGGCTTTCGTGCCCGCCTCGAATTGCAGCGGCAGAACGCCCATGCCGACGAGGTTGGTCCGGTGGATGCGCTCGAAGCTCTCGGCGATCACCGCCTTCACGCCGAGCAATGCGACGCCTTTAGCTGCCCAGTCGCGCGATGAACCGCAACCGTAGTTCTTGCCGGCGATGATTGCGAGTGGCACATTGCGTTGCAGGTATTCTGTGGCCGCTTCGTAGATGCGCATCTGCGTACCTTCCGGCATCAGCTTAGTCACCCCACCTTCCACACCGGGCACGATACGGTTGCGCAGCCGGATATTGGCGAACGTTGCCCGCACGGCGACGTCGTGGTTTCCGCGGCGCGTCGTGTAGTTGTTGAAATCTCGCTTCTCGATTCCCTTTGCAAGAAGGAAGTCAGCGGCCGGCGTGCCGAGGCTGATCGCGCCGGATGGCGAGATGTGATCGGTGGTCACCGAGTCGCCCAGGATGACCAGCGGGCGCATGCCCTTGATGTCCTGCACGGGCGTGGCTTCGCGCGAGAGGTTCTGGAAGTACGGAGGCCGGCGCACGTAGGTGCTGGCGTCCTGCCACGCAAAGCGTTCACCGCGCTCCCCGGCCAGCGCGTCCCAGGCCTCGCCGCCGTCAAACAGGTCGGCGTAGTTGTCGCGAAAGATCTCCGGCTCATACGCACCCTCTACGGCTTGGGCGATTTCCAGCGCCGAGGGCCAAATGTCACGGAGGTAGACCGGCTTGCCGCTTGCGCCCACGCCGATCGGCTCGCGGGTGACGTCAACGGTCAGGGTACCAGTGAGTGCGTAGACAATCACGAGAGCTGGGGAGCCGAGGTAGGCAGCGCGGACGTTCGGATGGATCCGTCCTTCGAAATTACGGTTTCCCGACAGCACAGCGGTGCCCACGAGCTTTTCCCGTTCGATGGCTTCGACCAGCGGCTCGGGCAATGGTCCGGAGCCACCGTTGCAGGTCGTGCAGCCGAAGCCGGCCACGTGGAAGCCCAGTGTATCGAGTGGGCTCTGGAGGCCCGCCTTCTCCAGTACAGCCGCGGTGACATGACTGCCGGGAACGAGCGATGTCTTGACCCAGGGCTGCGTCTTCAGACCCAAGGCCACAGCCTTTTTTGCAACGAGGCCGGCGGCCATCATGTTGACGGGGTTGGCCGTATTGGTGCAGCTTGTAATCGCGGCAATGAGGACGGCACCATCGCGCAAAGAGAAATTCTCGCCTCTGACTGGCACCGCGCGGTTGGAATCCAGCGGCCGGCCGGCGATTTCCTGATGATGTTGGAGAAAGGCACTGGGGACCGTCTCAAGGTCCAGCCGGTCTTCAGGATTCCGGGGCCCGGCGAGGCACGGCCTTATCGCGTCCAGGTCAAGCGTCACCACCGTGTCGAAGCGCGGCGAAGGCGTGTCTGCGCTGCGCCAGAGCTTTTGTGCCCTGGCGAAGGCTTCAACCAGTTCGAGTTGATCTTCCTCCCGCCCCGTCATGCGCAGGTAGTCCATCGTGCGATCGTCGATCGGAAAGTAGACTGCAGTCGCGCCGTACTCGGGCGCCATGTTCGCGATCATGCCGCGGTCGCCCAGGGAAAGCGTCTCAAGGCCCTTGCCGCAGAACTCGACGAACTTGCCGACCACGCCCATGCTGCGCATGCGCTGTGTGATAGCAAGGACGAGGTCGGTCGGCAGCACACCTTCGCGAAGCGTCCCCTTGACCTCGATGCCGACAACTTCCGGCAACGCGAGAGCGATTGGCTTGCCGACCATCACGGCTTCAGCCTCGATGCCACCGACTCCCCAACCCAGCACGCCCAGGCCGTTGATCATGGGGGTGTGGCTGTCGGTACCTACGCAGGTATCGGGGATCGCCAGTTCCCCGTCGGCAGTCTTCTCCGTCCACACCACCTTGCCGATGTACTCGAGGTGGATCTGATGCATGATGCCCTTGCCAGGTGGCACGATCCGCACGCCTTCGAAGCTGCTGCTGCACCAGCGCAGGAACGCAAAGCGTTCGCCATTGCGCTCGTATTCGCGCTCTAGGTTGATGCGTCGCGCATCCGGTGTGGCCCAGCTGTCGACTTGCAGCGAGTGGTCGATGATCACGTCGACCGGAACCTTGGGGCTGACTTGCGACGGGTCGCCGCCGGCTTCCGCCACGGCGTCACGCATGCCGGCCATGTCGACCAGCATCACCTGGCCGAGGATGTCCTGGCCATAGACACGCGCCGGGTAAAAGCTCAGGCCACTGCCGATGCGCCGCGCGAGCAGTGCGTCGATCTCGGCTTGCGTGTCGACACCGCGGCTGGCCTGTCGCAGGAGGTTCTCCAGCAGGATCCGCAGCGAGAACGGCAATTGATCCACGCCCGGTACGCCGGCGATCGAGACATAGCGCACCGAACGGTTCAAAAGAGGAAGCTGCTTGATTTCAGGTTCGAGTTTCATTTGTATTCCTTCGTTGCGTATCACGCTTGTGCCGATCGATTGTCCGAGGGAGCTGAAAGCGTCGGCACTCTCACGAAGCCTTCCATCAACCGCCGCGCCGTCCGGCTCATGACGGCCTTCCTGACGACCCATTCACCGTTCTCCTGTTGGGCCTCCGCGCCCACCGACAACATGCCGGACGGATGACCGAAGCATATGGCCGCGCGTGACTTGCCGCCGAGCACTCGGCTCACCAGCGTGCCGGGGATCGCCGCAGCTACGGCAATGCCCACTGCGCCCGTGCCGGTCATGGCGTGATGCAGCGCGCCCATCGAGAAGATGCGTGCCACCAGGTCGATCTGATCGTCAGTTACATGTTTGCCGTTGGAGGCGGCATAGGACGCTGGGGGCGAGAAGAACGCCAGCTTGGGCGTGTGGGGGCGGTTGCGCGTGACCTCTTCAGCCGACGTGCCAAGGCCCATTGCCACGGCGGCGTGGGCGCGGATGGTTTCGGCCTTGCGCAACACTTCGGCATTGGCATTGATGTCGCGTTGCAACTCAGTGCCGTGCAGTCCCAGCGCTTGGGCATCCACGAAGATGGCAGGATTGCCCGCATTGATCAGCGTCGCTTCGACGCGGCCGACGCCAGGCACGTCCAGCGCGTCCAGCTTGTTGCCGGTGGGGAACATGGCACCGCCTTCGTCGTCGTCCTCGCCGCCCGGATCGAGGAATTCGAGCCGGACTTCAGCAGCGGGAAAGGCCACGCCGTCCAGTTCGAAGTCGCCCGTCTCCATGACTTCGCCATCGCGCATCTGCACGTGGGCGATGATGCGTTTTTGAATGTTGGCCTGCCAGATGCGCACGGTTGCCCAGCCATCGCGCGGCGCCTGCACCAGGCCTTCGCTGATGGCGAACGGTCCCACCGCGGCGGTCAGGTTGCCGCAGTTGCCGGTCCAGTCGACGACCGGTGCCTCGATCGAGACCGCGCCGAACAGGTAGTCGACATCGCAGTCGGGCCGGGCCGAGCGGGAGATCACCACTACCTTGCTGGTGCTAGAGGTTGCGCCGCCCATGCCGTCGATCTGCTTGCCATAGGGATCAGGGCTGCCAGCTGCGCGCAGCAGCAGCTTGTCGCGGCTGGCGCGGTCCTGCGGCAGGTGTTCGGCGTGGAAGAAGACGCCCTTGCTGGTGCCGCCGCGCATATAGACGGCGGGGATGCGCAGTTGCGCGTTGGATTGGGTCATTGGCTGTTGCTCCGGAAATCGGTCTGGTAGAAGGCCACGCAGGTCGGGCTGCCGGTGCGCGCGGCCGTGAATGGCAGGCCTGGCAGTTGCCACTTGCTGCCTGCGTCATGCAGGAAAAATGCCTGAATGGTGTCGCTTGTCTCGTTGGCCACAATGAGCTGGCGGGCCGGCGCGTCCAGGGCAATGAAACGAGGCGTCTGGCCCCCGGCAGAAATCCAGTGCCTGCCGGCCGGCAGTCCGGTGTCGCGATCCAGCGCGATGCACGTAACGCTGTCGTGACCGCGGTTGCTGATGAACAGGGTCATGCTGCGCGGCTCCAGCGCGACGCCCGCCGCGCGGCTATTGCCAGTAAACGATTCAGGCAGCAGGGCGACCAGGTGCTGGGGCGACAGCCGTTGGTCCGGCGTCAATGCATAGGTGGTCAGCGTCGAGTCCAGTTCGTTGGCCACATACAGTGCCGAGCCGTCGGGATGCAGCACGGCGTGTCGCGGGCCGGCGCCCTCGCGCGCGGTGGCGTGCCACAGTGTCTGCTGTTGCCAGCGCCCGGCCGCGCTGTCGAAGTCGGCCATCCACACGCAGTCGGCGCCCTTGTCGGGAAACACGAAGCGATTGGTGCCCCGCAGCCGCAGCGCCTGGTGGGGATGCGAGCCTTGCTGCTCGACGCGATGGGGTCCCGGCTGTCCCGGCAGTGCCAGCACGCTGGCAGGCGCGGCCAAGGCGCCATCACCGATTACGGGGAGAGCCGCCACGGTCCCGGTCGCATAGTTGGCGACAACCAGGTGGTCGCCATCCTTCGTCATGCACAAGTGGACCGGATTACGGCCGCCGGTGGGCTGCCGACCCATCAATGCCAACCGGCCGCTGGCCGGGTGGATGCGAAAGGCGCTGACCTCGCTGCCGTCCCCGTGAACGGCGTACAGAACGCCGCGGCACGGTTCAACAAGCAGATAGGACGGGTTCTCCAGTCCATCGACTGATTGCACCGGCCGCCAGCTCTCTCCGGGCGCACCCATCAGGTAGACCTGGATGCCCTGCCCCCGGGCCGCGCGCTGCCGCGTGGTGCGGCAGCCGATGTAGGCAAAAGTTGGCATGGTCGCTGCGTCTCGTGTTTTCAAGGCACGAGCAGGAATTCGCTGCAGGTGCACTGCAGCGGCCCGTCGGGCTGGAACGCTTGTGCGGGATCAATGCAGCCGGTCCGGGCGAGCGTGCGGGTGCTGCCGACGGCCCCCGGCACGGATGGACAGGCGGCGCCATTGCGGGGCACGAGGCGGTGGGCTTTCGGGGTAGTCATGAGGGCATCTCCGGGGGTGTGGCCAAATTGTCTTGCGCTCGGCTTAAGTGCATTCTATGATTACAAAAAGCAAAATGCAAACGTAAACGTAAAAGAGAATTGGAGACACAAATCGATGAACACCTCCCCGCATCCGCCGATTGACTCGCGCCGCCGTGCGCTGTTGCAGGCGCTTGTCGCGACGCCATGTGCTGCCGCGCTGAGCGGAATTCGCCCGGCACTCGCCCAAGCGGCGTTCCCCACCAAACCGGTCACGTTTATCGTCCCGCAGGCCGCGGGCGGAGGCGCAGACCTGCTGTGCCGCACGGTGCAGGGCAAGGCACAGGAGGTGCTGGGGCAGTCGCTGATCATCGATAACCGTCCGGGCGCTGCGGGCAATATCGGTACGGTGCTCGGCGCCCGTGCGGCCCCGGACGGCTACACGATGACGTTCGTGAATCTGTCCACCATGGCGCTGAATCCGCACCTGTACGCGCGCCCCGGCTATGCCGTGAGCGACTTTGAGCCGCTGGCGTGGATGGCTTCGGTGGCTAACATCCTGGTGGTCAACGCGAACGTGCCAGCGAAATCCCTGAAGGCGTTCATCGCCCTGGCCAAATCCCGGCCGGGCAAGCTGACATACAGTTCCGCCGGCAACGGCAGCGGCAACCACCTTGGCGGCGAGATGCTGAAGTCCATGGCCGGCATCGACCTCGTCCATGTCCCCTACAAGAGCGGCGGACCTGCCGTGGTGGCAGTCCTGGGCGGGGAGGTGGATGCCTGCATCGCCGATCCGTTGGCGGCACTGCCGCATATCCGCAGCGGCAAGCTGCGCGCGCTGGCAGTCACCAGCGCCAAGCGGGGCACGGCATTGCCGGACGTGCCGGCCATGGGAGAAGTCGTTCCAGGATATGAAGCCACGTCGTGGGCAGGCGCGATGGTGCCGAAGGGAACGCCCGCCGCAGTGCGGCAGAAGCTCAGCGATGCCTTGCTTGCCGGCCTCAAGGAGCCGGCAAACGCGGATAAGCTGCGCAGCCAACTCTACGAGCCCGTGGCCGGCGACGCCAAGGCGTTCGCGGCACTGATTCAGCGCGAGAACGACAAATGGTCCAGGCTGATCAGGCAACTGGGGATGCAGATTGATTGAGTTCCGCCCAGGGGTGTGCGTTGCTGCTCCGGTAGCGGCATCGGGATGGGATAATCCGGGCTTGCGGGCCACGCCGCCCGACGACCCCGGTCTTGCCATGAACCTATCCCAGCTCCAATCCCGTGTTGTCCGTGAAATCGTTGCCCTTGCGCGCGTGGACGGCTTGCGCGCCGGCGACCATCTCGCTGAAAGCGTGCTGGCCGAACGTATCGGGGTTTCGCGCTCGCCGGTCAATGTGGCCCTGCGCTACCTGGTGGAGATCGGTGCGGTGGTGCACGACCACAACCGCGGCTATTTCCTGCGCAACGATGCCGCCGCGCTATCGAGCATCGCGGAGCAGTTCTCGCAGGAGCCGGATGACCCGCTCTACCTGAAGATCGCGGAAGACCGCCTGGGCGGCGCGCTTCCTGACCTGGTCAACGAGGCGGACCTGATGCGCCAGTACAAGACCGCGCGCAGCGCCTTGCGCAATGTGCTGTCGCGCATCCAGGAAGAGGGCTGGGTGGAGCGCCGCATCGGCCATGGCTGGTGCTTCCTGCCCATGATCGACTCGGCGCAGGCCTATGAGGAAAGCTACCTGTACCGTAGCGCGCTGGAACCGACCGGCCTTCTGAGCCCCTGGTTCAAGGCGGATCCGGCCGAACTGGCCGGGCTGCGCAGGCAGCAGAGGGCGATTGCCGAAGGCGGCTTCGAGTCCATGACGCCGATCGAACTGTTCGAGTCGAACAGCCGCTTCCACGAAACGCTGGCCAAATGGTCGGGCAATCGCTTCGTGGTCCAGTCGGTCAAGCGCATGGATTCCTTGCGCCGCCTGGTTGAATACAGCCAGGCCAAGGACCGCAAGCCGCGGCAGGTGCAGGCCAAGGAACACCTGGCCATCCTGGATGCGATTGCCGAGCAGGACATGCTCAAGGCGGCTTCGCTGATGCGAGAGCATCTGGAAGGTGCCCGACGTGGCAAGGTTCACGGCAACACGATTTTCAAGAGCGCAGCCTGAATCGGCGGGACCCGTCGCGCCGCGGCGGATTTTTTTCCCCATAAGTGCATTTATAGATAACAAAACGCAGTTAGAGGGTGCCGGAAGGAGATGGCCGGCAGGACAGCGCTTGTGCAGCGCGGGCCCTGCTACGCCTGTCGCCAGCCAGTGTCTTTCGACTGCCGTCCTGGCTTTGCCGCCGGGGCGCCTCGCGAGGAACCATCCCCATGATGCTGACGTTGCTGGGCTTCGGCATGATTCTGACCTTCATGGTCCTGATCATGACCAAGCGTCTTTCTCCGCTGATCGCGCTGATCATCGTGCCGATCACCTTTGCCGTGGCTGCGGGCTTCGCGCCCAAGCTGAGCCCGATGATGCTGAGCGGCATCAAGTCCATCGCACCAACCGGTGTGCTGCTGATGTTCGCGATCCTCTATTTCGGCGTCATGATCGACGCCGGACTGTTCGATCCGCTGATCCGAGTGCTGCTCAAGGTGATGAGGGGCGATCCTTTGCGCGTGGTGGTGGGCACGGCGGTGCTGGCCCTGATCGTCTCACTGGATGGCGACGGCTCCACCACCTACATGATCACGGTGTCGGCGTTGCTGCCACTTTACCTCCGGCTCGGCATGCGGCCCTTAGTGATGGTGTGCGTGATCTTCATTGCCAACGGCGTAATGAACATCACACCCTGGGGTGGCCCTACATCGCGCGTTGCGGCGGCGCTGCATCTCGATGCTGGCGCGATATTCGTGCCCATGCTGCCCATCATCGTTGCAGGAGCGTGCACGGTACTGGCCATCGCCTGGCTGCTTGGTCGCGGTGAACGGCGCCGGCTCGGCAAGCTGGCCCTGGTGCCTAAACACCTGCGCACCGAGGTCGCACTCCAATCCCGGTACTGTTCATGGTGGCCGCGGCGCTAGCCCTTCTGATCAACTATCCTCACCTGCCGGACCAGCGCCAGCGCATCGCCGCACATGCGGAGAACATCCTCGCTGTAGTGTCGATCATCTTCGCCGCGGGCATCTTCACGGGCATCCTTTCCGGCACCGGCATGATCCAGGCCATGTCGCACGCCGTGCTCGCCATGCTGCCGCCATCGTTCGGGCCCTACCTCGCGCCCATCACGGCTCTGCTTAGCTTGCCCTTTACCTTCTTCCTCTCCAATGACGCGTTTTACTACGGCGTGGTCCCCATCATTGCGCAGGTGGCAGGCACCTATGGCATTACTCCGCTTGAGATCGCGCGCGCGTCCCTGATCGGTCAGCCAGTCCACTTGCTCAGTCCGCTAGTGCCTTCCACCTACCTGCTTGTGGGATTGGCCAGCGTCGATTTCGGCGATCATCAGCGCTTTGCTTTTAAGTGGACACTGCTGGTATGCGCGCTGATGTTTGCGGCAGGGCTGTCCTTCGTCGTCTTTCCCTTTGCACGCTAAGGGGGCGGCATCACGCTCCAGCGGCAAGGCCACTCCCCTTCTTTCCAGGAATTGCAGACCATGCAAGTCACCGAAGCCCTGCAGCGCGCGTTCGCCCCGACCGGCAGGCTGCGCGCGTCGATCAACCTCGGCAATCCCATCCTTGCCACGCGTAATCCCAGCGGCGGCGCTCCGACCGGCGTCTCCGTGGACCTGGCCACGGAGCTCGCGCAGCGGCTCGGGCTGCCGCTCGAACTGGTGGTGTTCGATGCGGCCGGCAAGTCGGTAGAGGCAGTGCGCTCGGAAAGGACCGACTTCGGCTTCTTTGCGATCGACCCGCTGCGCGGACAAGGGATCCATTTCTCGATCCCTTATGTGCTGATCGAAGGCAGCTACCTGGTGCGTGAGGATTCAATGCTCATGGAGAACGGCCAGGTCGACCAGGCAGGGCATCGCGTGGTGGTTGGCAAAGGGAGTGCCTATGATCTGTTCCTGACTCGCGAACTGCGGCACGCGGAGATCATCCGCGCGCCGACCTCGCCCGCGGTCGTGGACACCTTTATCGCGGAAGGGGCGGAGGTGGCTGCAGGCGTAAGGCAGCAACTCGAGGCGGATGCGGGACGCCTGGCCGGCCTGCGCTTGCTGCCTGGACGGTTCATGGTCATCCGGCAGGCAATGGGACTACCTGATCGTGGAGGTCCGATCGCATTTGAGTATCTCGCAGTCTTCGTCAAGGACGTGATCGGTAGCGGATTCGTCGGCGCAGCACTTTCCCGGCACGGCATCCTTGGGGCGGCAGTGGCGCAATTCGATGAAAATTAGCTACGCACGGGGCATTCGTCCCTTCAACTGCATGCACAAGTTGAATTTCCCTCGGTTGTGAGCCGCTACGATATGTCGGCTCTGGCCATTTCGGTCATTCGGCAAGCAGTGCGCAAACGGCGGTTCCCGACCCCCGAGCGGCCTTTGAGCTTTCTCGAAAGCGGACACTGAAGGCGAGTGCTTCCCGAGGGAGTCCTTCACCGCCGTCTTGATCCTTAGCCCTAACTGGCGGTAGCCGCCACATTTGCCCGCGCCGAGTGCAATTTTCTGTAGCTGTCAATCAAACGGTGGTGCCTGTCGAGCCCCTCCAGTTTCATGCTGGTTGGCGTCAAACCAAAGAAACGCACGCTGCCGTCCACTGAACCCAGCACCGCGTCCATCCGCGCATTGCCATACATCCGACGGAAGTTGACCGCGTAGTCGTCCAGGTTCAGGTCGTCATCCAACAGCACCTCCAGCACCACATTCAATGCCTGGTAAAACAGTCCGCGCTCGACCGTGTTGTCGTTGTACTGCAAGAAGGCGCCCACCAGCTCGTGCGCCGCTTCAAATTGCTGCAAGGCGAGATGAATGAGCAGCTTCAACTCCAGAACTGTCAGCTGCCCCCAATCCGTATTCTCGTCAAATTCGATGCCGATCAGCGTGGCGATGTCGGCGTATTCATCGAGCTCACTGTTTTCCAGACGCTCAAGCAGGGCCTCCAGGCTTGCGTCGTCCAGGCAATGCAAGTTCAAGATATCTGCGCGGAACGACAGTGCCTTGTTGGTGTTATCCCAGATCAAATCTTCGACAGGATAAACTTCCGAATAGCCCGGAACCAAGATCCGGCAAGCAACGGCGTCTAGCTGGTCATACACCGCCATGTACACCTCTTTACCCATGTCCTCAAGAATGCCGAGCAAGGTTGCTGCTTCCTCGGCATTGGAGTTCTCGCCCTGGGCAGAAAAATCCCACTCGACAAAATCGAAATTTGCCTTGGCGCTGAAAAAGCGCCACGACACCACGCCGCTGGAATCAATGAAGTGCTCAACAAAATTGTTCGGCTCAGTCACGGCGTTACTGACAAAGGTGGGCTGCGGCAAATCGTTCAGGCCTTCAAAACTGCGACCCTGTAGCAATTCCGTCAGACTCCGTTCCAGCGCCACCTCGAGGCTCGGGTGCGCGCCGAACGAAGCAAAGACACCGCCAGTTCGCGGGTTCATCAAGGTGACGCACATCACCGGATAAAGTCCACCCAACGAAGCATCCTTCACCAATATCGGAAAGCCTTGCTCCTCCAGCCCCTGAATGCCGGCCAGAATGCCAGGGTATTTCGCCAGCACTTCATGGGGCACATCAGGCAGTGCCATTTCGCCCTCCAGAATTTCGCGCTTTACCGCCCGTTCGAAAATCTCGGACAAGCATTGCACTTGCGCTTCGGCCAGTGTATTACCGGCACTCATGCCATTGCTGGCGTAGAGGTTTTCGACCAGATTGGAGGGAAAATACACCACTTCGCCGTCCGACTGCCGTACATACGGCAGCGAACAGATACCGCGCTGCAAATTCCCCGAGTTGGTTTCGTACAGGTGCGAGCCACGTAACTCGCCATCGGGATTGTAAATGGGCAGGCAGTATTCATCGAGAATTTCAGCCGGTAGTGCATCTTTGGGTCCAGGCTTGAACCAGCGCTCGTTCGGGTAATGTAAAAACTCCGCATTGGCGAGGTCTTCGCCCCAAAACGTACCGGCATAAAAATGATTGCAATTCAGGCGCTCGATAAATTCTCCCAACGCCGACGCCAACGCGCTTTCCTTGGTCGCTCCCTTGCCATTGGTAAAACACATTGGCGAGTGTGCATCACGGATATGCAGCGACCAGACATTGGGAACGATATTACGCCATGAAGCGATTTCAATCTTCATCCCCAGGCCCGCCAAAATTCCCGACATATTGGCGATAGTTTGCTCCAATGGCAGATCCTTGCCCGCAATATAGGTGCTGACGTCAGACGCCGGCTTCAGCGTCAGCAACGACTGGGCACCGGCATCCAAGTTCTCTACCTCTTCGATCACAAACTCGGGTCCGGTTTGCACCACTTTTTTTACCGTGCAGCGATCGATGGAGCGCAAAATACCCTGCCGGTCTTTTTCGGAAATATCCGTCGGCAACTCGACTTGAATCTTGAAAATCTGCTGATATCGGTTTTCCGGATCAACAATGTTATTCTGCGACAGGCGGATGTTATCGGTCGGAATGTTGCGAGTTACGCAATACAATTTAACAAAGTAAGCCGCACACAATGCCGACGAGGCCAGAAAATAATCGAACGGGCCCGGTGCAGAACCATCGCCCTTATAGCGGATAGGCTGGTCGGCTACCACCGTGAAGTCGTCGAACTTGGCTTCAAGACGTAGCTTATCGAGAAAGTTGACCTTAATTTCCATGGGGGGGGGAATTCCAAAAATGGTGCTTAAAATGATGCGACCGCTATTATCCGACGCCGCGCTGCTGCATTGTAATATATCGATGCTTTCTACAAGCGCCGTCGCATAGGGATAATTTGACAGGCAAACGCCAATTGCGCAGGAGGTGGCTGGAACTTCACGCCATGGCGATATCCAGGGCAGCGCCAAGGAGGAGGCAAAGTCGTCGCTGTAACGTAGTCACAGATCCGTTTTTGGCGGGAAGCGACCGTTAAGGAACTTGCGCCTTCGACGCACTGGCCGTGCTCGCGCGCAGCGACTTTGCCACGGCGATCCCCACGTGGGTGCCAACACTATTTACGTCCGAGGCCAAGTTGTCGAAGACCTATCGCAGGCTGCGTAGCGTGATGCCCACCTGGAGGTGCCTTATTAGTCGCTGGGACGGAATGTGATGATGAAGCTGTCCGGCCCCTTGCCGTTCTCATCGCGCGGGAACGGGTCGGAACGCGCCAACACGCGCAGCGCGGCCGCGCCGCCACTTGACCTGGAGAGGCGCGCCGACAGCCTCGAGCCAACCGCGCTGTCCGCGCCACCTGCCAGCGCCTCGTGGCGGGCGAGTTCGGAACGACGTTATGCGCTGGTGGCCGCATTGCGCACGCCGCCATCGCTCATACTGCAGACAGCCATGAGCATATTCGCGCCGTGCGTTCCAAGTACCGTCGGGCTCGGTACGCTATACAAATTTTCGGCGTTTGCAAGCTTGCCGTTCTTTAAAAGCTCGTCCGCACGATTGCTCAAGTCCTTGGCGAACGTCCGCGCTTCGCCTCCCATGCAACGCCCGCCGCCCGCCAGGGGGGGGTATCTCAGGCGATGACCTTCGGCTCTGCGGCAGCCTGCTCGCGCATGCGACGGGCTTCGTCGCGCAGGAACTGCTGGTAATCGTCCAGATCGCCGTCGAAGGGCTCGACGCTGCCCTTGGTGACCAGCCAGAACTCGTCGCATACGGCGCGCAGCAGGGCCCGGTCGTGACTGACCAGCATCACTGTGCCTTCGAATTCGTTGAGCGCCATGGCTAGCGCTTCGCGCGTGGCCAGGTCGAGGTGGTTGGTAGGCTCGTCGAGCAGCAGCAGGTTGGGGCGCTGCCACACGATCATGCACAACACGAGCCGCGCCTTTTCGCCGCCGCTCATCGCGCCAACCGCCTGATGGACCATGTCGCCGCTGAAGTTGAATGTGCCGAGGAAGGTGCGAAGCGATTGCTCGGTGCCACTCTGGCCGGGGGCGCGCATGTGCGCCGGCGTGTCCTTGGCAAGGCGGATCATGTGTTCCAGCGGCGTGTCGAGCGGGCGCAGCACGTCGAGTTCCTGCTGTGCGAAGTAGCCGATGTTCAGGCCTTTGCCTTCGCTGATTTCGCCGGCAATCGGCGCCAGCGCGTGCGCTACCGTCTTCACCAGCGTGGACTTGCCTTGGCCGTTGGCACCGAGAATGCCGATGCGCTGCCCGGCCAGCACGGAACGGTTGATGCCCCGCACGATGACCGTGGGCGGCGTGCCCGGCAGTGCGCCGGTCGGCGCGGGGTAGCCGAAGCTCGCGTCCAGCATCGACAACAGCGGATTCGGGACGTTGAGGGGCTCCTTGAACTCGAAGTTGAACTCCGCATCGGCAAGCACCGGTGCGATCTTCTCCATGCGTTCGAGCGCCTTGACCCGGCTCTGCGCCTGCTTCGCCTTCGAGGCCTTGGCCTTGAAACGGTCGATGAATTTCTGCAGGTGGGCGATCTTGTCCACCTGCTTGGCCATCGCGGCCTGTTGCAACACGAGCTGCTCAGCGCGCATGTCTTCGAACTTGCTGTAGTTGCCGCCATAACGCACGAGCTTGGCGTTGTCGACGTGCACCGTCACCTGCGTCACCGCGTCGAGGAATTCGCGGTCGTGGCTGATCATTACCAGGGTTCCTTGATAGCGCTTGAGCCAGGCCTCCAGCCAGACCAGCGCGTCGAGGTCGAGGTGATTGGTCGGCTCGTCGAGCAGCAGCAGGTCGGACGGGCACATGAGCGCGCGCGCCAGCTGCAGTCGCATGCGCCAGCCGCCGGAGAAACTGTTGACCGGCTGGCTAAGCTGCTCAGCACTGAAGCCAAGGCCCAGGATCAGCGCTTGGGCACGTGCGGGGGCATCGTGTGCACCGGCGTCGTGCAGGGCCATGTAGGCGTGCGCCATGCGCATGCCGTCGTCGCTGGCCTCGGCGGCGGCTACTTCGGCCTGCGCGGCCAGCAGCCCGGTGTCACCCTCGACTACGAAGTCGGTCGCGCTCTGCTCGGTCTCCGGCATCTCCTGCGCGACCTGGCCCATCTTCCATGCAGCGGGAATCGAGAACTCGCCGCTGTCTTCGTGCAGCGTGCCGTTGAGAAGGCCGAAGAAGGACGACTTGCCGGCGCCATTGCGGCCGACAAGACCAATTTTTTCGCCGGGGGTGAAAGTGACGGACGCGCGGTCGAGTACGACATTGACGCCGCGGCGCAGCGTGACATTACGGACGGAAATCATAAGGAGCCACTTCGGAGAGGATCAGCATGATAGCCGACCGGACGTGCAGGGCTGTCTCTTTTCTGAGCCGCTTGCGCTTTGCGGCGCCCACCGGCCACAAAACAAGGCAAGCCCTGGCGCACCGGGCGTACCGCCTGCGGGGCCAGCGAACATAGCGGTGAATGACGGTTCTTGGCCGAGGCGGTCGCTTCCCTTTTCCCGTCGCGCCGCTCCGTTTTGGAAAGCCGCTTGCCGTGCCTCAACGGAGATTTAACTGGCCGGGGCCCTATACCCGCTCATCGGCCAGGAGCGACGTTACCCTGCGGATTCTAGTAAAGTAGGAAAAATTTACGGTAAGAAACACTATGGAAAAACCGATCTCTCTCGAACGCCTGTTCAAAGAAAAGATATTCCGGATCCCTGACTATCAACGCGGATATGCCTGGCAACGAGAACAGCTCAAGGCGTTTTGGGAGGACCTTGTGAACCTAAAGGAAGACCGGTCGCACTACACGGGGGTCCTTACGCTCACGGAGGTCAGCAATGCCGCTGTACAAGAGGATTCCAAGGAATTTTGGCTTGTCGATGACCACTCGTACCGCCTTTACCACGTTGTCGATGGCCAGCAGCGGCTGACGACTTTCGTCATTTTCATCCAGGCGTTCGCGGAATTTTTCAGGGTGTTGCCGGAACACCAGGGAAAGCCATCTGCCGAGATATACGTCACGGATAGGCTCGCACACACCACCGAGACACCAACTGATTCGATCACCGGATGGGCTGCTCCCTTAATCAGAAACGCGGCCAGGATCCCCGCAAAAAAGGACCAACGAGAACGATGTAGAAAATGGGATCCATGCTTATGCGGGGATTGAGGTTAATTCCGAGAAGAGCGGGGCTTGCTGCAATAACCATGAACTGACTGAATGGCGCGGCATTTAAGACTCCACTAGCGCCGATGCTTGTCACAAGGGCGATGGGGCGTGGAACTACCGTCGCCAACAGAAATCTATAGCGACCATCATGGTCGGCGGGCGCCAGGTAAAGGACGGCCACGGCCAGTGCGCTCCCAACCACGAAGCACGCCAGCCCGGACAGTACGCGTAGGGGAAAAAAAACGTCAAGTAGATGGCACACACGAACTTCATCGGCCATGCGCGATTGTCGATCCCATTCGCCGAGTACATGTACGAGAAGAAGAACGGCACGTTATGGATGAATATGGGTGACTGGTGCATCCGCGACTTCTTCGAGGTGTTGCGCGACGAGTTTGGCCTGACCGCCTCTTGTCACTGCATTCGACATACGACCGGTACGAACCTTCTGAGAGCCACCAATAACTCCAAGATCGTCCAGAACCAGCTGGACCACACCGATCTGAAGACCACAATGCTCCATGTCCATCCAGACGTCGAGGATCAGAGACTTCTTGTCGAGCATCTTTCGACACGGCGCGGCTTGTTGACAAAGGGCTTCTTCTGCGGCAACATTGCGCGCCTCGGGGAGCAAGGCAGCAACGGGTCTTGGTTCTCTACAGAAACACGCAAGATCTCTGGCGAATTAGCTCAGTCGGTTAGAGCGACGGAATCATAATCCGCAGGTCCGGGGTTCGAATCCCTGATTCGCCACCATACGCTGGGTGCCTTCTCGTTCGGGGAGCGTACCTTGAAAAAGCCCCTTGGGATCCATGATCCCAGGGGGCTTTCTCTTTTGGTCGCCCGATGTTTTCAATTCCGGAGCGCCAGCAATGATCAATGCCTGTGCGTCCGGCCATTTCCTTGCGACTGAGCTTTCCGCAACGGGCGCTTCATACCATTCCCTGAGTATGGATGCCAGACCCTGTACTGCATTTGCAAGGGCAGCAACTTTAGCCTGTCAGCCGGAATCCTCAGGCGCCTCTCGAAACCGCTGGCATGCACTGTATGCAGATTCGCGAGTTCATCTTGAACAGCCGCCAATCGCTGCTGCACCAACTCTTCGTACTGCCTGGAACCGGGCGTTGCGAAAGTGAGCTTCACTGGAACCAGATCGACCTGCGTATTGTCACGCGTGCCTGGAGTAGCACGCGCCACTGTCGGTACATAGCCCTCGGCGCGGAAGGTGGTAGCGAACGTCCTGCCGTCCCGGCCAACGAATCACGGAAGACCGCGCTGCCCGCAAGGCCGCTGCGGGCAGCTTCGTGCACACCTGCCCACCCCTCAGGTATCTAGTTCCTCACCCACGTCACCCCAGGCTATCGAATAACCAGAAACCATCCAAACAATTTATCGACCGACCGGTCGGTTTATAAATATACTGCGGCATCGCCTCACAGGAAATCTCCATGTACACCCAATCTCTCGATCTCCCGGGCAACGCGCAACAGCCCGGCACGGCGCCGGCCGATACCTCGCCGCAGCAAGCGCATTTCGACGCCCTGATGGCGGCTGACGGCAAGATCGAGGCGCAGGACTGGATGCCCGATGCGTATCGCAAGACGCTGATCCGGCAGATTTCCCAGCACGCGCACTCGGAAATCATCGGCATGCAGCCCGAGGGCAACTGGATCAGCCGGGCTCCGAGCCTGAAGCGCAAGGCGATCCTGCTGGCCAAGGTTCAGGACGAGGGCGGGCATGGCCTGTATCTGTATAGCGCAGCCGAAACGATGGGCGTGTCGCGCGACCAGCTGGTCGATGCCCTGCACGCCGGCAAAGCCAAGTACTCGAGCATCTTCAATTACCCCACGCCCACCTGGGCGGACGTGGGTGTCATCGGCTGGCTGGTGGATGGCGCGGCGATCATGAACCAGATCCCGCTCTGCCGTTGCACCTACGGCCCGTATGCCCGCGCCATGATCCGCATCTGCAAGGAGGAGTCATTCCACCAGCGCCAGGGCTTCGACGCCCTGCTGTCGATGATGAAGGGCACCCAGGCGCAAAAGGACATGGTGCAGCAGGCGGTGGACCGCTGGTGGTGGCCGGTACTGATGATGTTCGGCCCGAGCGACAAGGATTCCATCCACAGCGGCCAGTCGTTCCAATGGGGCATCAAGCGGATCTCGAACGACGACCTGCGCCAGAAGTTCGTCGATGCCACCGTCGAACAAGCCCGCATCCTCGGTGTAACGCTGCCCGATCCGGACCTGAAGTGGAATGAAGAGCGCAAGGCGCACGACTACGGCGCGATCGACTGGGAAGAATTCTGGCGCGTCGTGAACGGCGACGGGCCTTGCAACAAGGAGCGCCTCGCCACCCGGGTGAAGGCGCACAACGATGGCGCGTGGGTGCGCGAAGCCGCGCTGGCGTATGCCGAGAAACAGGCCGCGCGGGCTCACAAGCAAGCCGCTTGAACAGGAGATGAAGATGAATAAGGAATGGCCGATCTGGGAAGTGTTCGTGCGCAGCAAGCAGGGCCTGGACCACAAGCACTGCGGCAGCCTGCACGCATCCGATGCGAGCGCGGCACTGCGCATGGCGCGCGACGTCTACACGCGCCGGCAGGAAGGCGTGAGCATCTGGGTGGTGCCGTCGGCGGCAATCACGGCGTCCGATCCTGCCGACAAGGAGTCATTCTTCGAGCCGGCCGGCGACAAGATCTATCGCCATCCGACCTTTTTCGTGCTGCCTGCCGAAATCGACCACATGTAAGACGAGACGCAATGATGACCACGCCCCAACATTTGTCGTACGTGCTGCGCCTGGCCGATAACGCGCTGATCCTCGGCCAGCGCAACAGCGAGTGGTGCAGCCATGGCCCGGCGCTCGAGGAGGACATCGCGCTGGCGAATATCAGCCTCGACCTGATCGGCCAGGCGCGGCTGCTGTACTCGCACGCGGCTACGCTCGACGAAGCGCTGAGCGGCGCGAGGAAGACCGAAGACAGCTACGCCTACTTCCGCTCCGAGCGCGAGTTCGCCAACTACACGATGCTGGAGTTGCCGCACTTCGGGCCGCTCGCAGGCACCGCACGCACCGAACGCGACTATGCCGTCACGATAGTGCGCAACTTCCTCTACTCCGCGCTGATGGCCCATCTGTGGACGGCATTGCAATCGTCCAACGACGAGCAACTGGCGGCCATCGCCGCGAAATCGCTGAAGGAGACGCGCTACCACCTCAGCCATGCCAGCGAGTGGCTGATCCGTTTCGGCGACGGCACGGCGGAGTCGCACCGGCGCGCGCAGGCGGCACTGGATTACCTGATGCCGTACACGCGGGAGTTCTTCGCAACCGATGCGGTGGAGATCGCGATGGCCGAGTCCGGCGTAGGCCCCCTGGTGGCGGGCCTCGAACCCGCATGGCAGGCAGACGTTGAGCAGGCCGTTGCCCAGGCCACCCTCAAGCTGCCGTCCCCGGTGAAACACGTTACGACCGGCAAGCACGGCGAACATTCCGAACACATGGGCTTTCTGCTTGCCGAAATGCAGTCCCTGGCACGCCAGCATCCCGGCGCCAGCTGGTAGATCGCCATGACCGCAGCCACATTGATGCATGCCGACACCACGCTGGAACGTGCCTGGACCGTACTTGAGGCGGTCCCGGACCCGGAGATCCCCGTGGTATCGATTCGCGAGCTGGGCATCCTGCGCGAGGTGCGCCGCGGCGCCGACGACGCCGTCGAAGTCGTCATCACGCCAACCTATTCGGGGTGCCCGGCGATGTCGCAGATTGCCGAGGATATCGGGCAGGCGCTGGACGCCGCCGGGATCGTCCCCCATCGCATCGTCACCGTGCTTGCCCCTGCGTGGAGCACCGACTGGATGACCAGCGAAGCGCGCGACAAGCTGCGCCGCTACGGCATCGCGCCACCTGCCGGCAACTGCGGCAGCGGCGATGCCCCGCAGGAAAAGACCATCCGCTTCGTGCCTCGCGCGGCCGCCCGGGACAAGCCGGCCTGCCCGCAATGCGGCTCGGTGCACACCGAACTCCTCGCCCAGTTCGGCTCGACGGCATGCAAGGCGCTGTACCGCTGCATCGATTGCCGCGAGCCGTTCGATTACTTCAAACCGTACTGACCGTACTGACCTGGACCGACATTATGGCGACTCCACAATTCCATCCTTTGCGTATCCGCGAGGTACGGCCCGAAACCGCCGATGCCGTGACCGTCTCCTTCGAGGTGCCCGAGGACCTGCGCGATGCGTACCGCTTCACGCAAGGACAATTCGTCACGCTGAAGGCACATCTCGATGGCGAGGAGACCCGGCGCTCGTATTCGATCTGCGTGGGCGTCACCGACTACGACCGCGATGGCGAACTGCGCATCGGCATCAAGCGCGTGCGCGGCGGGCGCTTTTCGAACTTCGCGTTCGACACGCTGCAGCCTGGCCATGAGATCGAGGTGATGACACCCGATGGCCGCTTCTTCACGCACCTGAACGCCGACCTGTCGCGAACCTACGTGGCGTTCTCGGGCGGCTCGGGCATCACGCCCGTGCTCGCGATCATCAAGACCACGCTTGAGACGGAGCCGACCAGCCGGTTCACGCTGGTGTATGGCAACCGCAGCGTCGACGCGATCATGTTCGCCGAGGAACTGGAAGACCTGAAGAACCGCTATATGAGCCGGTTCTCGCTGTATCACGTGTTGTCCGACGATTTGCAGGAAGTCGAGCTGTTCAACGGCGTGCTGGATCAGGAGAAATGCCGGGCATTCCTGGAAACGCTCACGCCGGCCGACGAAATCGATGAGGCGTTCATCTGCGGCCCCGGCCCGATGATGGATGCCGCCGAAGCCGCGCTTAAGGCAGCCGGCGTGGCGCCGGAGAAGGTGCACGTCGAACGCTTCGGCACACCGCTGCCGCAAGCGGGCGTGCCGCCCATCGAAATCACCGACGACATGCCGGCGGCGGACCTGGAAGTGATCATCGACGGCAAGCGGCGCAAGCTGCGGCTGCCTTATGTGGGGGTCAGCGTACTCGATGTCGGCCTGAAAGCGGGCCTTGCCCTGCCCTATGCCTGCAAGGGCGGTGTGTGCTGCACGTGCCGCGCGAAAGTCCTCGAAGGCGAAGTGAAGATGGAAAAGAACTACACGCTCGAACAACATGAAATCGACGATGGCTTCGTCCTCACCTGCCAATGCCATCCGGTGTCGGATCGGGTTGTCGTCAGCTACGACGAACGGTAAACGGTAATCGCAGTCCCGCAACCTCTGAAAATTACGCCCCCCGCAATGAATCATTCCCTCTTCAGCAAACACGAAAAGACGCTCGAGCGCGCCCTGGAAGCCATCCGGACGCGCGGCTACTGGAGCCCCTTCAACGAGATGCCCAGCCCGCGCGCCTATGGTGAAACCGCCGCCGCCGACGGCGAAGCGGCATTCAAGGCACAGCTTGGCCAGCCCTTCACACTCGATCAACCCGGCAGCAACGGCACGGTCGGCGAAGAGCGCTCGCCATTCGGCCAGACCCTGCATATCGGCTACCCCAAAGCGGATCCGGACGCGCTGATCGCAGCGGCACAAAAGGCGCAGGCACAGTACCGCAAGGCCGGTCCGAAAGCCTGGGTGGGCGTGAGCCTGGAAATCCTGGCGCGGCTGAATCAGGCCAGCTTCGAGATCGCGCACGGCGTCATGCACACCACCGGGCAGGCGTTCATGATGGCGTTCCAGGCCGGCGGCCCGCACGCGCAGGATCGCGCGCTCGAGGCCATCGCCTATGCGTGGGACGCGATGCGCGACATTCCGGAGACGGCCTACTGGGAAAAGCCGCAGGGCAAGAATCCGCCGCTCGCCATGGAGAAGCGCTTCACCGTCGTGCCGCGCGGCATCGGCCTGGTGATCGGCTGCTGCACGTTTCCCACCTGGAACAGCTATCCGGGCATGTTCGCCGACCTTGCAACCGGCAATGCCGTCATCGTCAAGCCACATCCGGCCGCGATCCTGCCGCTCGCCGTCACCGTGCGTATCGCGCGGCAAGTGCTGCAGGAGGCCGGCTTCGATCCCAACGTCGTGACCTTGCTGGCGACCGCGCCCAACGACGGCCCGCTTGTGCAGTCGCTGGCCACGCGCGACGAGATACGGCTGATCGATTTCACCGGCAGCACCGCCAATGGCGACTGGCTCGAGACACATGCGCCGCAGGCCCAGGTCTACACGGAGAAGGCTGGCGTCAACCAGATCGTGATCGATTCGGCGGAGGATCTCAAGGCGGTGGCCCGCAACATCGCGTTTTCTCTCGCGCTGTATTCCGGCCAGATGTGCACCGCGCCGCAGAATATCTATGTGCCGCGTGGCGGCATCAAGACAGCCGAAGGCACCGTCCCGTTTGAAGAGGTCGCCCGGTCCATCGCCGGCGCCGTGCAGAAGCTGACTGCCGATGCGGCCCGTGCCGTCGAACTCACCGGCGCGATCCAGAACCAGGGCGTGCTCGCCCGGATTGACCAGGTCGCCGCGCTCGGCACGCCGCTGCTCGCCAGCCAGCGTCTCGTGCATCCCGAATTCCCCGACGCAACGATCGCCACCCCGGTCCTGCTGCAGCTCGACGCCAGCCGCGACGAGGCTACCTTCACGCAGGAATGGTTCGGCCCGATCGCGTTTGTGATCGCGACCGACTCCAGCGCGCAATCACTGGCACTCGCGGCGCGCATCGCCCGCACGCGCGGTGCCCTGACGCTGTCCGTCTACAGCACGGACGAGGCGGTGCTCGATGCCGCTGGCGAGGCCGCCGTGGACGGAGGTGTCGCCTTGTCCGTCAACCTGACGGGCGGCGTCTTCGTGAACCAGTCCGCGGCCTTCTCGGACTTCCACGCAACCGGCGCAAACCCCGCGGCCAACGCCAGCCTTGCCGATACCGCGTTTGTCGCCAACCGCTTCCGCGTCGTGCAGAGCCGCAGGCATGTCCCGCAGCGCGAGCCCTCGTAAGCGTCGCTGACGAAGCCACGGATGCGCCCGTCCCGGGCGCTCAGGTGGCTTTGCATCGTCATCCGTAGTCAAGCCAGGGTGCCCGCTATCCGGCCGGCCGGCGCGCACGCGTCGGCCGGGTGGGCGCCGCTATGGAATTCCGGATGCTTGACGACCTGGCACGGCACCACGGCGAAGACCGTTGCCGCCCATAGCCGGGTTGCCGAGCCGTCGTGTGGCGCCCCCAATCCCGCCACCGTTCCATCCTATTCAGCCGCTTCACCCTCAGGAGACAACCGTGGTCCAGCCAATTCCCCAACCGGGCGAACTCGAGCCCATCGAACTCGCCAGCCGCGACGAACTCCAGGCGCTGCAGCTCTCACGGCTCAAATGGTCGCTCCGTCATGCCTATGACAACGTGCCGCACTACCGCAGCGCCTTCGACGCCGCCGGCGTGCACCCGGACGACCTGCGCCAGTTGTCCGACCTGGCGAAATTCCCCACCACCTCGAAGAAAGACCTGCGCGACAACTATCCGTTCGGGATGTTTGCCGTGCCCAGGGATGAGGTCGTGCGCGTGCATGCATCTAGCGGCACGACCGGCAAGCCGACCGTGGTGGGCTACACCGCGAAAGACATCGACACCTGGGCCAACGTAACGGCCCGCTCCATCCGCGCGGCGGGCGGCCGCCGCGGCGATACGCTGCACAACGCATTCGGCTACGGACTGTTCACCGGCGGCCTGGGCATCCATTACGGCGCGGAGCGCCTCGGCTGCATGGTCGTGCCGATGTCTGGCGGGCAGACCGAGAAGCAGGTCCAGCTGATCCGCGACTTTGAGCCGTCGATCATTCTCGTCACGCCCTCCTACATGCTCAACCTGCTCGACGAGATGGCGCGCCAGGGCATGGATCCGGCGGCGTCATCGCTGAAGATCGGCATCTTCGGCGCGGAGCCGTGGACGCAGGGCATGCGCGCCGAGATCGAGACGCGCGCGGGCATCCAGGCCATCGATATCTACGGGCTCTCGGAAATCATGGGCCCCGGCGTTGCCTGCGAGTGCATTGAAAGCAAGGATGGACCGGTCATCTGGGAAGATCATTTCTATCCCGAGATCATCGATCCGATCTCCGGCGAAGTGCTGCCCGACGGCAGCCAGGGCGAACTGGTATTCACCTCGCTGTCGAAGGAGGCCATGCCCATGATCCGCTACCGCACGCGCGACCTGACCACGCTGCTGCCGCCGACATCGCGCTCGATGCGCCGGCTGGCGAAGATCACCGGTCGCTCGGACGACATGCTGATCATCCGCGGCGTCAACGTGTTCCCGAGCCAGATCGAGGAGCTGATCCTGGGCATCGGCCGCCTGAGCGGCAACTACCAGTTGTGCATCACCCGCGAAGGGCATATGGACGCCCTGTCCGTCTCGGTCGAAGCGCGCGCCGGGGTCTGCGACGCGCTCACCGACAGCGACCGTGCGCAATTGGGACGCGAACTGCAGCACCGGGTGAAGACCATGGTGGGTGTTTCCACGGCGGTGCGCGTACTGAACGCGGGTGAGATCAAGACAACGGCCACCGGCAAGGCCCAGCGCGTACTCGACCTGCGCCACGTCGGCGCCTGAGTCCGGGCATGGGTGCCGCCCGCGCCGGATGAACGGCGGCGGGCGGCCCGGCAGATAAAAAAGGAAAGCAAAAAAGCGGAAGACAACGCCGCAAGCAAGATTCAAAACAGGAGACAAGATGATCACCATCCGCAAATTGATGGCAGTTGGCCTCGGCCTGGCTGCCCTGCCCTGGACCGCGGCAACGGCTGGCGCGGAACCCGCCTTCCCGAGCAAGCCCGTGCGCTGGATCGTGCCCTACCCCGCCGGAGGCGGTTCGGACTTCCTGGCGCGCTCCATCGGGCAGCCGCTCTCGACCCGCCTGGGCCAGCCGGTCGTGGTGGACAACAAACCCGGCGGCAACACCGCGATCGCCGCGGCGGAAACCGCACGCGCGCCGGGGGATGGCTACACGGTGCTGTCGGCGGACAACGGCACGCTGGTGTTCAACCCCGCGCTGTACAAGTCCCTTTCCTACAATCCGCTGAAAGACCTGGCGCCGGTTACGCTGCTTGGCCGCTTCCCGATGATCCTGGTGGTGGGTCCGGGGATACGTGCAAACAACGTGCAAGAGTTCATTGCCGCGGCGAAAGCCAAGCCGGGCGGCATCGACTATGCTTCCGCGGGTGCCGGCAGCCCGCATCATCTGGCGATGGAACTGCTCAAGGTGGAAGCCGGGCTGACCATGGTCCACGCGCCGTATCGCGGCGCGGCGCCCGCGCTGGCCGACGTTGCCGGCGGGCAGGTCCCGGCCATGATGGTGGATCTTGCCTCGGGCGCCGGTTTCATCAAGGGCGGAAAGGTCAAGGCACTGGCCGTGGCCAATCCCACCCGCCTGCCGCAGTTGCCCGACGTGCCGACCTTCGCCGAGGCCGGCTACAAGAACGTGGAGGCCGCCGCGCTCGTCGGAATGGTGGCGCCGTCAGCCACGCCTCCCGAGGTGATCGCCATCCTGAACAAACAGGTCGTGGCTGCCATCAGGGAGCCGGCGGTCAACAAGCGGCTGGTGGAGTTCGGGGTGGAACCCGTGGGCAGTACGCCGGCGCAGTTTGCCGACCTGCTGCGCAGCGAGACCGCTCGCTGGCACAAGCTCATCCGGGATCTGAAGATCAAGCTGGATTAAGGCCGGAGACGAGCGGTGCCGCCGCCCGCTACCGGCGGCACCGCTCCATCGCCCGCCAGTCGCGCGCCAGTCGCCCGCCAGTCCCCGCCAATAGCCTTTACCGTTCGATGTTGCGCACAAAAGCTGCGTTGTCGCATAGCATGGTGGCAATGCACTCGCCGAGCTGCACGGACATCGATCTCTTGAGCAGAAGGGGCAACCATCATGGACCAGGGCTTTCATCACTTTTCCGAACTGTTCGCGCAACTGGGATTGCCGGCCAGCGAAGCGGAGATCCGGAACTTCATCGCTACGCATTCCCCGCTCGCCGACGACGTGCCGCTCGCGGACGCACCGTTCTGGACGACCGCCCAGGCGGCGCTGCTGCAGGACGAAATCCTCGAGGACGCCGATTGGGCGGAAGTGGTGGACCAGCTGAATGTGGCACTGCGATCCTCGAAATGACAAGATCGCGGCGCGCGCGGCGAATCTACCTTGAAGGATGCGTACGGCCCGTGGCAGTGCGGCGCGCGCGACCCCTCACTGGGGAGGCACGCACCTGAGCATGGAGGCGAAGTGATCCATCGAGATCTCGACCTCGTCCTCCAGCCTGACTCCGCCGAATTCCGCAAGTGGCTCGCCGGCTCGCTCGATACTGAAGACCACGGCCTTCCAGGTGCCGCCGGGCACCGAGAGCGTCAGGCGCGTATTGAATTCCACCTGGGGATCGATCCGGCTTCGCACCGTCACAAGGTCGCCCGCCTGCGGGCGGATGGCGCCAACCGCAACCACGTCGCCGACGAGCGGTTGTCCTGCCAGGTATGGTGCGCTTGCCATGTCTTCCTGATTCATGGTCCCGGACCCTCCTTTGCGTTAATCCTACAAAATGGCCGTCGTCTTTTCAAAGCGGGGACCGTGCGGAAGCACCCTATCGCACGCGCCGCCAGCGCCACGCGCGGCCGGCATTCACCGCGGTTGCAGCTTCCGGTATGCGTTGAAATGCCGGATCGCACGCATATCGTCCCCCAAGGCTTCATACAACCGCGCTGCATTGAAGTGGGCATCCGCGAACTCCGGGGCGAGTTCGATGCAGTGCCCATAGCTGGCCAGCGCTTCTGCCTGCAGCCCGTCGTCTTCCAGCGCGACTGCCAGGTTGAAGTGCATCAGCGGTTCGTCCGGCAGATGCGCAAGCCCGCAGCGGTAGAGCGCGACCGCCTCTCCGAAGTGGCCGGCGGCGCAGAGCATGCACCCCAGGTTGAGATAGGGTTCGAGATAGCTGCCATCGGCTGAGAGCGCACGGCGGTATGCCTGCTCCGCTTCGCCAGGCGCCTCGGCTTCCAGCTTGCAACCGGTCTGGAACCAGATGCTCGCTTCGGTGGACGGGGCTTGGTGCAGGGAATGGACGGCGGCAGCGCCGGCCTCCTCCGGCTCGAAATCCATCAGCAGCTGGCCCGATTCCGCCTGCCACTGCCTGACGGTGTCGCGGGTCGCCACCTCGTTGCCGATCGCGCGAATCCGCACACCGGTCAGCGGCGCTTCCTGCCCTCTGGACGCCTTCAGTTTCGAAAGCGCGCGCGAGATGCGGCGGCTCGGGATCTGCGCCTCGCGCAAGGAGTTCGCGGTTCGCAGCATCACCATGTCCTGGAAGGTGAAGAGGTATTCACGGCGCGCGCCGCGGCTTGGCGTGACCACGCCGTCCGCAATCAGCCTGGCGGCAACCGAGCGCGGGATGCCGAGCATGGCCTGGACCTCGCGCAACGTATAGAGCGTCATCTGCCGGTCACTTCTTGCCTGCCGCGCGGCGCGCGGGTGCCGGCGCGGGCGCGGTGGCGCGGCGTGCGGTCTTGCGCGCCTTCGGCGCATCCGGCGCCGCGGCCGTTTTCCCGGCTGCGCGTTTGCGCTGCTGCACACTGGCGCGCAACGCTTCCATCAGGTCGATGACTTCCGCGCCCTGCGTGGCTTCGCGTTGTTCCGTCACGGTGATCTTCTTGCCGGCGATCTTCTTGTCGATTGCCGCGAGGACCCGCGCCTTTTCTTCGTCGGCGTAGGCGGCGGGATCGTAGCTGCCCACCGAATTCTGCTCGATCAGTTGCTGCGCCAGCGCCAGTTCCGCGGGCTGTACGTCCGCCTTCTCCACATGCAGGTCGGCCATGGGGCGCACTTCGTCGGCATAGAGCAACTGCTGCAGGATCAGGCCATCGTCGCCAGGCCGCACCTGGACCATGTATTGCTTGCCTTTCCACACCCATCGGGCCAGCGCGCAGGTGCCGGTCCGGCGCATCGCTTCGGTCAGCAAGGCATACGGCTTCGCTCCGCGCTTGTCCGGGCCGAGGTAATAGGCATTGTCGAAGTAGATCGGATCGATGGCGCCGGCCGGCACAAACGACACGATGTCGATCGTATGGCGGCCCTCCGCCTCCAGCGCATCCAGTTCTTCCGGCTCGAAGACCACATAGTGATCCTTCTCGAACTCGTACCCCTTCACCATCTCGGAGCGATCCACCACCACATCTTCGCGCAGGCAGATGTACTGCTGTTTCAGGCGCGATCCACACCCTTTGTGCAGCAGGTTGAAGCTCACCCCGGATTGGCTTTCCGTCGCGGTGTACACCTTGACCGGAATCGAGACCAGCCCGAAGCTGAGGGAAAGGGAAGCGATGGAACGAGCAGCCATGGCGAATCATCCTGCGAGGACGGGAGCGGGATCTTTCGCATATAGCTTAGACCGTGCCCGGCAAAGGGTTGAATGCACGGACGCCCGCGGCGGCAGAGTCGCCACTTTTTGTGGCCTGTAAGCGATTTTTTGACGTGCAAGCTCAGCGGACCGGACGTGTAAATTCTGCGATGGACGGAGTCCGGCATGGCGCGGCGGCAGCCCCGCGCAATCGCGCTTGCCTGGGCAGCCAATGCCGACCTAAGCTCCATACAGAGGATCCTAAGCGCGGGTTGGCGCACAAACCATCGCGAAGGATCCTTTCATATCGATGTCAGAGTGATGCCAGAGCTATACCGCGTGGAACACCTGCGGCCTCTGGCCAGCCCGCGCCATGAAGCCCATCGCCTATCCGTATCCAGTGGTACAGGAGCGGGGAACGCTGAAATGTTTCCTGCTGGCGCTGTTCATGCATCTGCTGCTGGGCAGCCTGCTCTACTACGGCGTGCACTGGCAGAGCCGCACGCCGGCAGGCGTGGAAGCCGAACTGTGGGACAGTGTTCCCGACATTGCGCAGCCCCAGCCGGTGGTCCAGCCGAACCCCGAATCCGTGGCCAAACCGGAGGAAAACGCCGATATCGCGCTGCAGGCACAGAAGCGCCGCCAAGCCGCGGCGGCGGCGGAAGCCAGACAGGCCGAGCAGCGCGAGCGTCAGGCGGCTCTCAAGCAACAGCGCCAGAGCGAACTGGCACGCCTGCAAGCCATGGCCAAGAGCGCCCCCACCACCGGTGGCGTGGGCAACCGTGCGGGCACCGGCGCCGGCGCGGGCGGCGCTGCGTCGCCCGGCTACGCGGACCGCGTGCGGCGCCGCGTCAAGCCGAACATCATCTTCACCGAAGAGGTGGCCGGCAACCCGGCCGCGGTGGTTACGGTGCAACTGGCGCCGGACGGCTCGCTGCTGTCGGCCCGCCTGACCAAGTCCAGCGGCAATGCCGGCTGGGACAACGCCGTGCTGCGCGCGGTGGAGCGATCCGATCCGCTGCCGCGCGACGAGAACGGCCTGGCGCCCGCCAAGGTCATCATCACCTTTATGCCAAGGGAATAGGCAGGCAGCCAGACGGAGACGGCGCCAGACGGCAAGGCCCAACGAAAAACCCCCTCCGGATCGCAGGATCCGGGGGGGGGTTTTGTCCTGGCAAGCCGGCGCGGGACCAATGAAGCCCCCCGCATCGCCCGCGCACTCAGAACGAAGGCACCATTGCGCCCTTGAACTCGTTCTTCATGAACTGCTTCACCTCTTCCGACTGGTAGGCAGCCACCAGCTTCTTCACCCACGGCTTGTCCTTGTCCTGGGTGCGCACCGCGATAATGTTCGCGTACGGGCTGTGGATATCTTCCAGCGCGATGGCGTTGCGGGTCGGCTGCAGGCCGGCGGCCAGCGCGTAGTTGGTGTTGATCACCGCCGCGGCCACGTCGGGCAGCGCGCGCGCCAGTTGCGCGGCGTCGAGTTCGACGATCTTCAGCTTCTTCGGGTTGTCGCTGACGTCCAGCGGCGTCGCGTTGACGCCATTGGTGCCCACGCCGCTCTTGAGCTTGATCACGCCTTGCGCGGCCAGCAGCAGCAGCGCGCGGTTTTCGTTGGAGGGATCGTTGGGAACGGCCACCCTGGCGCCTTGCGGCAGGTCCTTGGGCGACTTCAGCTTTTGCGAGTAGATGCCCAGCGGCGAGATGTACGTGTAGCCCACGCTGACCATCTTGTAGCCGCGCTGCTTGATCTGGCTGTCGAGATAGGGCTGGTGCTGGAAGCTGTTGGCGTCAAGGTCGCCGGCGTCGAGCGCGGCGTTGGGCTGCACGTAGTCGTTGAACTCCACGACCTTGATATTCAGCCCTTCGCGCTTGGCGACTTTCTGGACCACTTGCCAGACCTGCGCGTCCGGGCCGCTGACCGTGCCGACGCGCAAGGTCTGTTCCTGCGCCAGCGCGGCGCCCGAGGCCACGATGCCAAGCGTGGCGATCGCGATGGACAGGGTTTTCTGGATCGAGGGATAAAACATGGTGCTGCTATTCCTTTGTGCTGATTCGGCTGATTCGGCTGATTCGGCCAGGCAAGATGCCGGGCATGAGAGTGTAAACGGACGCCCGCTGCGCGCTCAATCCCCGCCCATCGCCTGCGTCTTCACGCTCGGCGCATCCTGCCAGCCACCGCCAAGCGCGAGGAACAGGTTGATCTGGTCCAGCGCGACCTGGCTTTCCGACGCGGCCAGCGAGGCTTCGGTGCTGGCCAGCGTACGGTCCGCATCGAGGCTGGACAGGTACGGCGAGCGGCCGGCCTGGTAGAGCTGGCGGTTTTGCCGCGCCACCTCGTTGGCCTTGTCGCGGGCATCGCGCAGGGCCGCGGTGCGCTCCAGTTCACGCGTATAGCTGCTCAGCGCGGACTGCGTTTCGCGCAGTGCCTTGAGCACCACGCCGTCGAAGCGCGCGAGCGCCGCCTCGGCGCCGGCTTCGGTGCCATGGATGCGCGCGCGGGTGCCGCTGGTGGGGATGTTCCAGGTGATCAACGGGCCGAAGCCCCAATGCGCGGTCGGCGCCTGGCCAAGATGGTCCAGGATACCGGTAAAGCCGGCGGAAGCGCCAATGCGGATGGACGGATAGAGATCCGCCGTAGCGACGCCGATCTTTGCCGTGGCCGATGCGAGTTCGCGCTCGGCCTGGCGCACGTCGGGCCGGCGCTTGAGCAGCGCTGCGCCGTCGCCCACGGGCAAGGCCTGGCTCAGCCTGGGTTCTTCATGGCAGGCGTATTCCGTCAGCGACGCCGCGGTGGGCGGCTTGCCCAGCATCACCGCCAGGCGGTACGCCGCGCCTTCCTGCTCGGCCTTGAAGCGTGGCAATGCAGCGCGCAGCGTGTCGGCCTGGGCCTGGGAGCGCAACAGGTCGACCGGCTGGCCGCGCCCCGCGTCGACCATCTTGCGTGCCAGCTCGACGCCGCGGCGCTGCAACTCGAGCTGGTGCTCGGCGACTTCCAGTTCATGCGTGGCGGCGCAGCCCTGCACATAGGCCCGCACCGTCTCCGCGACCACGCCCACGCGCGCCTGGTCGAGCGCGGCCTGGCTGGCCTGCGCGCCGGCCAGCGCCGCTTCGTCCGCGCGTGCGAGCTTGCCGAAGAAGTCGATCAGGTAGGAAACGTTAAGGCCGACGTCGCCAAAGTTCATCACCGGAATCTTCTCTTCCTTGAGCAGCGGCTCTCCGGCGATCTGCCCACGCTGTGCACCGGCCAGGAAACGGGCCTCGGGCAGGTTCTCCGCCTCCACCTCGTGATAGACCGCGATGGCGCGCTTGAGATTGGCGGCGGCGACGCGCAGATCCGTATTGGCGGTCAGCGCTTCCTGCACCAGCTTGTCGAGCTTGGGGTCGTCGTACAGGCGCCACCAGCCGTCGGGCACGGCGCCGATCGACACGGCCGGGTTGTCCGTGCCGAGCAAGGGGCCATTGGCGGCGGGCGCATTCACGGTCGCGTTTTCCGGCACGTGGTAATCGGGGCCGACCGTGGTGCAGGCGAACAGCAGCGGCACCAGGGCCGGCAGCAAGGCTAGGCGCAAGGCGTTCACTGCACGGCTCCGTGGGTTGCGGCAGCCTGGCCCGAGGCCGCGAGCTTGTCCTTGCCGGCCGGCTCGCGCACCGATACGGTGGCCGTGCGGCCCGCCACCAGCCGCAGGTCAGCGGGCGGATTGTCCAGCACGATGCGCACCGGGATGCGTTGCGCGAGGCGGACCCAGTTGAAGGTCGGGTTCACGTTCGGCAGCAGGTTGGACCCGTTGCTGCGGTCCCGGTCCTCGATGCCGGCGGCAATGCTTTGCACATGGCCATGCAGCACGCCGGATTCGCCCATGATGCGGATCTCCACCGGATTGCCGATATGGATGCCATGCAGCTTGGTTTCCTCGAAATAGCCTTCCACGTGGAAGGAATTCGCGTCGACCATCGACAACACCGGGCGGCCCGTGTTGACGTAGTCGCCAAGGCGCGGCAGCCGGTCGTTCAGGTAGCCATCCACCGGGCTGAGCACGATGGTGCGCTCCAGGTTGAGCTTGGCGATATTGACCGCCGCCTGTGCCTGCGCCAGCGCGGCTTCGCCTTGCTGGACCTTGGCCAGGCCTTCTTCCACCACTTCCTTGGAAACCACCTCGGACAGCGTCTGGCTGCGCCGCGCCTCGCGGCGGGCCTGGGCCAGCGTGGCGCTTTGCGCGGCCACCGTGGCCTGCGCCTGCTGCAGCGCCAGCGCGAAGCGGTCGCGGTCGATCTCGAACAGCGGCTGGCCGCGCTGCACGCGCTGGTTGTCCTTGACCAGGACCTTGGTCACCAGGCCGGACACGTCAGGCGCGATCTGCACCACGTCGGCGCGGATATGGCCGTCACGCGTCCATGGCGCGACCGTGTAGTAATCCCACAGGTGTTTGACGACGACGACCGCGACCGCGGTGACGACAAGGGTGAGGGCGATGGGTCCAAGCGTACGAAGATTGAGTTTCATGACTGCAGCCGATAGGCCAGGTAGACGGTGCCACCCAGGACGATCCCGTATAAAGCCAGATTGAACAGCGACCGGTGCCAGACCAGCCGGTAAAAACCCACACGCGCCAGCACGGCGCGCGTGCAGGCGGTGATCAGGAAAGCCACCAGCATCCACGCCAGCAGGCTCGGGACAAACACACCATAGACGTCGACTTCACCGCTCATTGCCATTGCTCGCTGTATGGATCGATTCCATGCTCATTTCTCGATTCCGGCCGGACTTGCGGCCTGGGCCACAGCCGGGCTCATTGCCAGGGGCGCTGCCGAAAACAAGGCGACGTGCATTTCCACCAGCGCGGCAAACGCCTCGCGCGAGGCCTGGTCGGCGCGCGATGCCACTTTGCGGATCGCGGTGCCCATCCTGTCGCGCAGCACCTGCGGCGGGACTTCGGCCCTGGCATCCAGGCGCGCCTGGTAGTAGCTGGCCACGCCCTGCAGCACGCGCCGCACGGCACGCTGGTGTTCCGGCGCCAGCGCGGGCAGCTCGCGCTGCAGCGCCAGCGTGCTGAGCTCGACGCGCACTTCGGTGAAGCCGTCGCTGGTGGTTTCATCCTCGCTGGCGGCCAGCCGCGGCACGATCTGCGCCAGCCGGTCCAGCATGCGGGCGCGCAGGTTCGCGTGCTCGCCAGGTTCGCGGCCGGTGGCATTGCGGGCAATGTCGCCCCAGCTCGCGCGCACCAGCCGGCGCACCGCCGCCCTGGTGCCGAAGGGGCGGGCCACCAGGGTCCACACCAGCGCGAACAGGATGCCCGCGATACCCGCCACGTTGCCGTTGAAGAAGGCATTGAAGTCGGCGTTGTACGCGCCCTGCAGGCCAATATCGTTGGCCGTGACCACCGCCAGCGGCATGGCGATCAGCGCAAGCCGCGGCTGCGCCATCATCAGGCCGATGAGCAGGTAAGGCGCCGCGAACATCAGCACCAGCATCTCGAAGTCGTGCGCGTTGGGCAGGACCACGAACAGGTAGACCGTTGCCAAGACCAGGCAGACCACGTTCCAGCGGAAGAAGGAGCGGATCATCGGCGCCGGCTCGTCCATCGCGGCAAAGAAGCAGCAGGACACCGCGCCCAGCGCGACGGCGCCGGCGCCGTCCGCCCAGCCCGTCCAGATCCAGACCAGGCCCATGCAGAAGATGGCCAGGGCGGTCGTGGCGGTGGAGAACAGCAGCATGCCGTGATCGTAGTGCCGCGCCGCGCCCACGCCCCAGCGCTGGAACACCGGCGTCCAGTCGCCCTCCGGGGCGGCCTCGCCGATGCGGCGCTGCAGGGAGACGCAGTCCTGCCATAACTCCATCAGTTCAAGCAAGCGGCCTTCGGCGGTGGCGGCCAGCGCGGCGTGCCAGTCCGGGCCGGCGCTGCCGGCATCGAGTCCCGTGTCATCGGCCGGCGCGGCAGGAGACAACTGCAACGCGGGCAGCGGCGCCTGCGCGCCCTCGCTGATCCACGCCGAGACCAGCGCCATGTTCTGCGACAGCCGGCGGGGCACGCCCGCCGCGTGCTGGTGGAGCGCCTCCACCACGGAGGCCAGCGACGACAGCACGGGCAGCAGCATGGTCATGCGGCCACGCAACTCCTGCGCGTGCTTCACGCGCGCGGCGCTTTCGGCGTCGTAAGAGAGCTGGCTGATCAATTGGTCGAGCGCGAGGATGTCGGCGGCCAGCCTGTGCCTGCTGTGATGGCGCGAGACCTTGGCGGCCGGCTGCGCGGACAGCATATCGGTGGCCCACAACGCGGCATCGGCCAGCCATTGCGCGGATCTCTGGCCGAGCACCGTGGCCACCCTGGCCGGGAAGATGGTCGAGCCGACAATGCTCGCGCACAGGATGCCCAGGCAGATTTCCTCGGCTCGCGCCACCGCGATGTCGAACACGCCGCCGGGATCGCCCACGGCAGGCAACGCCACCATGGGCAGCGTATAGGCCGCCAGCATGAACACATAGCTGCGCGGCGTACGGTGCAGCAGGGCGATATAGAGCAGGACCCCGATCCACAACGCAACCGCGGCCATCAGCAAGACCGGCGCATTGACCAGCGGCGGCACCATGGCAACCGCCGCGGCTGCGCCCAGCAGCGTGCCGAGCACGCGGTACAGCGCTTTGGAGCGGGTCGCGCCGGTGAGCGGATGCGCCACGATATACACGGAAGCCATCGCCCAGTAGGGGCGCGGCAGGCCGAGGTACAGCGCGATGAACAGCGCCAGCATGGCCGCTGCAAAGGCTTTAAAGGAAAAAATCCAGTCTCTTCCGGTTGGCCAGCTCAACATGTTCTCAGGACCCGGAAGCGGTATTGGGCGCGGACTCGGCGGCGCGTGCGAGTGCGTCGAGAACGCGCATGGCGCCCTCGAAATCCTGCTCGCTGATGTCGGCGAAGACCGTGGCGCGCACTTGCTTGAGTTCGATCTCGATTTTTTCGGCCAGCGCCTCGCCGGCGTCGGTCAGCCAGAGCGTATTGGCCCGCCGGTCGTTCGCATCGACCTCCCGGCGCACCAGGCCGGCAGCGCAGAGCTGGTCGAGCAAGCGCACCAGCGATGCGCCTTCGAGCCCCACATAGTCGGCCAGCCTGACCTGGCGCACACCGCCGCCAAGGCGGCGGATAAACAACAAGGGCCCGGCGGCCGCGGCGGAAACGCCGTAGGCCGTGACGGCGCCCTGGGAAATCTGGCGCCATTGGCGGGGGGGGGGGGGGGGGGGGGGGGGGG
>NZ_JFJV02000215.1:76300-97103 GCF_000611145.1 Cupriavidus sp. SK-3
AAGGCAAAACGGAGGGCGTCGATAGGAGGCATGGACGAAATGATAGCAGCCATATAGTTAGGATGCAAATGATCACCATGCGAAGCAATACCGCATTGCGTCGTGCGAATAATGCAGCACATGGACCGCCGGGCGGCAGTGCCAGCTCGCCGCCGCCGATATCCATGGGATATCACTGCCGCCGAAATGAATATTGGACACCTGGCGGCACGGTCCCTTAGCCTTTTGGGATAAACCCGGCCCCGCAGCCGGGGTACAAGAGGAGACCCGATGCACCCTGTCCGCCGCCTGCCGTTGGCCGCCATGGCCGCCAGCGCACTCGTGCCCGGCACCGGCGCCGCGCGCCGACTAGCCCCGGCGGCCCATCAGGATGGTGATGTCGTCCCCGCCCGGCAGCGGCACCGATCGTGCCAGCATTCCCAATGCCATGACATTCGTCGCCAGAGCATGGCCAACCAGACACGCCTGACACGCCTGACACGCCAACTAGGAGACCCCGCATGACCAGCTTCCTGCGCTATGAACAACAGGGCCACATCGTGACCCTGACCATGAACGAGCCCGAGCGGCGCAACCCGCTCACCGGCAATACCGCGGTGGCCGACTTCCTGGATGCCATCGACCGCATCCACCGCGACACCAGCGTGCGCGCGGTGATCATCACCGGCGCCGGCACCGCGTTCTCCTCGGGCGGCAATATCCGCGACATGGAGCGCCAGGCCTCCGGCCAGGTGCCAGGCATGGAGATTCGCCAGGACTATCGCCTGGGCATCCAGCGGCTGCCGCTGGCGCTGTTTAACCTGGAGGTGCCGGTGATTGCCGCCGTCAATGGCGCGGCCATGGGCGCGGGCCTCGACCTGGCGTGCATGTGCGATATGCGCATCGCCTCGGAGCAGGCGCAGTTTGCCGAGAGCTTCGTCAAACTGGGGATCATTCCGGGCGATGGCGGCGCGTGGCTGCTGCCGCGCGTGATCGGGCTGTCGCGGGCGGCCGAGCTGACCTTTACCGGGCAGGTCATCGATGCGCGTCAGGCGCTGGAGTGGAATCTCGTTTCGCGCGTCGTGCCGGCGGAGCAGTTGCTGCCCATGGCCAACGAACTGGCGGAGCGCATCGCCGCCAATCCGCCGCATGCGGTACGGCTGGCCAAGCGCCTGCTGCGCGAAGCGCTGCACACGCGGCTGGATACGCTGCTGGAATTGTCGGCCGGCTTCCAGGCGCTGTCGCACCAGACCTCGGACCACCGGGAAGCGGTCTCCGCCTTCCTGGACAAGCGCCAGCCGGCGTTCACCGGCAGTTGATCCGGCACCACACCAACTTCCATCCATCACACATCCGGAGCACCGCCATGCAGCAAGCCGTCATCGTAGACGCCATCCGATCCCCCATGGGCCGGTCCAAGCCAGGCTCGGCCTTTACCGAATTGCATCCCACGGAATTGCTGGCGCAGGTGCTGGCCGGGCTGGTGGAACGCAACAAGCTGGACCCAGGGCTGGTGGAAGACGTCATCACCGGCTGCGTCAGCCAGGTGGGCGAGCAGTCCGCCACACCGGGCCGCGTGGCGTGGCTGGCGGCCGGTTTTCCCGAGCATGTGCCCTCCACCACCATCGACCGCAAGTGCGGCTCCAGCCAGCAGGCCGTGCATTTTGCCGCGCAAGGCATCATGGCGGGCGCCTACGATATCGTGATCGCCTGCGGCATCGAATCGATGAGCCGCGTGCCGATGGGCTCCGGCCGCATCGGGCAGAACCCCTACGGGCCGTCCTTCGAGGCGCGCTACGCGCCCGGGCTGGTGTCGCAGGGCGTGGCGGCGGAGCTGGTCGCGGCGCAGTGGGAACTGTCGCGCGCCGATCTCGACAACTACGCCGCGCAATCGCACCAGCGCGCGCACAAGGCGCAAGAAGCCGGCGCCTTCCGCCGCGAGATCCTGCCGATCCGCACCGCCGCCGGCCTGGTCCAGCACGATGAGACCATCCGCCCTACCACCACGGCCGAGCGCCTTGCCACGCTGGCGCCCTCGTTTCGCGACGAGGCGCTGGGTCAGCGCTTCCCGCAGATCGGCTGGCACGTGACCGCGGGCAATGCCTCGCAGATCAGCGACGGCGCCTGTGCCATCCTGCTGATGAGCGAGCGCGCCGCCTCGCGCCTGGGCTTGAATGCGCGGGCGCGTTTCGTGGCCTTCGATGCGTGCGGCGACAGCCCGCTGACAATGCTGACCGCCCCGATCCCGTCAAGCAAGCGCGCACTGGAAAAGAGCGGCCTTGGCCTCGATGCGATTTCCCACTACGAGATCAACGAAGCCTTTGCCTGCGTGCCGCTGGCCTGGCAGCGCGCGCTCGGCGCCGATCCCGCGCGCCTGAACCCGCGTGGCGGCGCGATCGCGCTTGGCCATCCGCTGGGCGCCTCGGGCGCGCGCCTGATGACCACCATGCTGCACGCGCTGGAAGACAGCGGCGAGCGCTACGGCCTGCAGTCGATGTGCGAGGCCGGCGGCATGGCCAACGCCACCATCATCGAACGGCTCTGAGCCGGTAACTGTGCATCCATACCAAGAACGAGGAGAGTCCAGATGAAACTTGCCAACATGTCCGCCGTCGTCACCGGGGGCGCCTCGGGGCTGGGCCTCGCCTGCGCCCGCCGCCTCACCGAGCGCGGCGTGGCCGTGGTGGTCGCCGACCTGTCCGAAGAGAATGGCGCCGCCGCCGTGCGGGAACTCGGCGAGCTGGCCCGCTTTGTCCAGGCCGATGTCTGCGATACCGCGCAGATGACCCGCGTGTTCGACGCGGCGGACGCCCTCGGCACCATGCGCGCGCTGATCCATTGCGCCGGCGTGGGCGGCCCGGTGCGCCTGGTCGAGAAGGACGGCCAGCCCGGTTCGCTGGAAAAGTACGAATCGATCGTGCGCATCAACCTGGTCGGCACCTTCAACACGCTGCGTCTCGCGGCAGCGCGCATGGCCCGCAACGAACCGGTCGACGGCGAGCGCGGCGCCTGCGTGCTGACGGCATCGGTAGCCGCCTACGAAGGGCAGATCGGGCAGATCCCCTACGCCTCGGCCAAGGCCGGCATCGTCGGCATGACGCTGGTGGCGGCGCGCGACCTGGCCCAGCGCATGATCCGCGTCTGCACGATCGCGCCCGGCCTGTTCGATACGCCGCTGCTGGCGCGCCTGCCGGAGAACGTGCGCGCCTCGCTCGGCGCCTCGGTACCGCACCCGGCGCGGCTGGGCACGCCGGATGAGTTCGCCTCGACCGCGCTGCATATCCTGGAGAACGCCATGCTGAACGGGGAGACCATTCGCCTGGACGGCGCGATCCGCATGACGCCGCGCTGAACCAAAGCGCCGTTTGCGAGGCCCCGGTGCTGTCCACGGGGCCGCGCGGCTTCGAATCTGGTTATCATGCTCCGGTCACCGCCACCGCACGCACGAACGCCGCGCCTCCTATGCGAAACCGGATCAACGAAGAAATCACCTTCCGCAAGCTTGAAGTCCTGCTTGCCTACATGGAGACCGGCAACCTCGCCAAAGCCGCCGAGGCGCTGGACGTGAGCACCGTCAGCGTGCATCGCGCGCTGCATTCGCTGGAGGAAGGCATGCGCTGCGCCCTGTTCCGCCACGAAGGGCGCAACCTGCTGCCGACTGAAGCCGCGCATGTGCTGGCGGATGTGGCCGACGATGTGATCAAGACCATGGCCGACGGCATCCGCGCCACGCGCCAGGCCGCCGGGTACTCGGCCGATCACATGAAGATCGGCTCGCTCTATTCGCTGACCATCCGCACCGTGCCGGACGTGGTGATCGGCATCAAGGTCAGGCGTCCGGAACTGCAGGCGGAACTCGTGCTGGGCTCCAACGCGGACCTGCTTTTCAAGCTCAAGCAAGGCGGCATCGACGCGGCGCTGATGGCCATGCCGGAACCGGATCCGGACATCGAGTCCATTCCCTTGTTCGAGGACGAGATCTACTTCGCCGCGCCAGCGGATTCGCCCTACGCGCAGCAAGCATCCATCGACCTGCGGCAATGCAGGGACGAGCCCTTCGTCACGCTCAGCGAGGGCTTCATCACCTATCAAGGCTTCATGGAGGCCTTCCGCATTGCCGACTTCACGCCCAATGTGGTGATGAAGGTCGGCGATATCTTCTCGCTGATGAACCTGGTCAGCGGCGGCGTGGGCTACGCCCTGCTTCCCGGCCGCGTGCGCGACGTGTTCCCGCACAAGGTGGCGCTGATCCCGCTGTCCCCGCAATACCGGCTGCGCCAGACCATCGGGCTGAGCTTCCTGCGGCGGCGCGAGCGCGATCCGAACCTGCTGGCGCTGGCGGCGGTGTGCAGGTTGGCGATGCGGGCGTCACAGCCGGACTAACCCACCACCGCCTTGGTCGCCAGAAACAACAACGACGGCCCCAGCAAGCACCCCAGCCCGGTGTGGAACGTCGCCACCAGCGCGCCATAGGGCACCAGTCTGCGATCCGTCGCCGCCAGCCCCGCCGATACCCCGCTGACAGTACCCGCCAGCCCGCCGAACACCATCGCGGCGCGCGGGTTGTTCAGGCCAAGGAAGCCTGCCGCCATGGGCGTGCCCACCATCACGATGATGGCCTTGATCAGCCCGGTGGCAATGCTCAGCGCGATCACGTCGGAGCTGGCGCCCAGCGCGGCGCCGGTCACCGGCCCCACGATATACGTCACCGCCCCGGCGCCGATGGTGGTCATGCTGACCGCGTCGCTGTAGCCGAACGCGCGCGCCACCGCGGCGCCCACGATAAACGGCAGGATGGTGCCGAGCAGCAGGGATATGGCGCCTACCAGCCCCGCCTTGCGCGCCTCGGTGACCTGCACTTCGAACGCGGTGGCGACGATGGCGAAATCGCGCAGCATGGCGCCGCCCATCAGGCCGATGCCGGAGAACAGCGAGATATCGGCCAGGCCCTTCTCCTTGCCGGTGGCGATGCCGCCGTAGTAGGCCAGCAGCAGGCCTATCACGATGGCAATGGCGGAGGCATGGACACGCCCGAAGGTCAGCCAGCGCGACAGCCGCGAGGACAACCACATGATGATGCCGACGGCAGCGAAGGCGGTGACCAGGCCGTTTTGCAACAGGATGGTATCCAGCAGGTGGGGAATGGATTGTGCGGTGGAAATGGACATGGCGGCCTCTCAGTGCGAAGCGTGGCTGGGGGTGGCTTCAGGGGACGGCAGCGGCGGCAAGGGCGCGTGGTCGCCGGTGCGGCTGAGCACGGCGATGCAGCAGGCCGACACCACCACCGCGCCGATTGCCGCGATCAGGGCTACCGGACCGCCGCGTAGCGCGGCCACCACGTTCTGCTGCGCGGCCATCGCTACCACCACGGGGATATACATCGCGCCCCAGAAGCCCACGCCCGCTTCGGTCTCCTTGGGCAAGAGGCCGCGCCCGTGCAGGTAGAGCCGTATCGAAATCAGCAGCAGCATCGCGATGCCGACGCCGCCCACGTTGGCCTTGACGCCGATCGCCATGCCAAGCAACTCGCCAAGGAACAGGCCGACGAGATGGCAGAGCGCCAGCAAGGCGGTTCCGTAGATGATCATGGTGCTGTCTCCTGATGGCCTGTCCGCGGGCTTGCGAGCAGGCTGGTTCTAGGTTTGCAGGTTGGCCCGCACTATGGGCGGCGGGTCCGCTGGTGCCGGGAGCGGGCTTGCGCGCGCACATCCGTCCGGTATGGATGCAATCTAGGCGAGCCGCCGCGGCGCATCAATCAACCCGGGGAGTGAATCGTTAGCATGGGATTAACGTCGCGCCAGCAGATGTGGATGCCCACAGTGACCGGGCAGGCCTTTGCCCGCCGCGCGGCGGCGTGCGATGCGCACGCAGTGCGAGTGAACGCCTTGCATGTCGTGCCGCCAACACTTACACCTAGAGTAACGATGCCGCGGGCAGCGTCATTGCTTGTGCCGCACGCCGTACGTATCTTGATGCCATCACCCGCATCAATGCACACCGGAGACGCGATGCCGAACCCAGCCACGGTCAGACAGTGGGACACCCGCCGCACGGAGAAGCGCCGCCGCCTCGCGCGCGGCGCCGCCTTTGCCAGCGGCCGCGTCGTGCCCACCGCCGACATCATCCCTTTTCTCGAAGCCATCACCGCGCCGGGCGACCGCGTGGTGCTGGAGGGCAACAACCAGAAGCAGGCCGACTTCCTCTCGCGCTCGCTGGCCGGGGTAGACCCGGCCAAGGTGCACGGACTGCACATGATCATCCCGAGCGTGAGCCGGGTGGAACACCTCGACCTGTTCGAGCGCGGCATCGCCAGGAAGCTGGACTTTGCCTTTGCCGGCGCGCAGAGCCTGCGCATCTCGCAGTTCCTGGAAGACGGGCAACTGGAAGTCGGCGCCATCCACACGTACATTGAGCTGTACGCGCGGCTCTACGTGGACCTGACGCCGAACATCGTGCTGATCGCCGGCTACAAGGCCGACCGCGACGGCAACCTCTACACTGGCGCCAGCACCGAGGACACGCCGGCGCTGGTGGAGGCCGCCACCTTCCGCGACGGCATCGTGGTGGCCCAGGTCAACGAGATCGTGGACGACCCCTCCGGCCTGCCCCGCGTGGATATCCCCGGCTCGTGGATCGACTACGTGGTGCAGGCGGACAAGCCCTTCTTCTGCGAGCCGCTGTTCACGCGCGATCCGCGCCTGATCAAACCGGTGCACGTACTGATGGCGATGATGGCGATCCGCGGCGTGTACGAGCGCCACCAGGTGCAATCGCTCAACCACGGCATCGGCTTCAATACCGCGGCCATCGAACTGATCCTGCCTACCTACGGCGAGTCGCTCGGACTCAAGGGCAAGATTTGCAAGTACTGGACGCTGAACCCGCACCCCACGCTGATTCCCGCCATCGAATCCGGCTGGGTGGAAAGCGTGCACAGCTTCGGCAGCGAACTCGGCATGGAGAACTACGTGGCCGCGCGGCCCGATGTGTTCTTCACCGGCGCCGATGGATCGATGCGTTCCAACCGCGCCTTCTGCCAGCTTGCCGGGCAGTACGCGGTGGACCTGTTCGTCGGCTCCACGCTGCAGATCGACGGCGACGGCCATTCCTCCACGGTCACGCGCGGCCGCTTGTCCGGCTTTGGCGGCGCGCCCAACATGGGCCACAACCCCGGCGGGCGGCGTCATCCCACGCCCGCCTGGCTGGACCTGATCGAGACCGACGATCCGCTGGCGCGCGGCCGCAAGCTGGTGGTGCAGATGGTGGAAACCTTCCAGGCCGGCGGCAAGCCGACCTTCGTCGAATCGCTCGACGCGGTGCAGGTGGCGAAGGACAGCGGCATGCCGCTGGCGCCGGTGATGATCTACGGCGACGACGTGACCCATGTGCTGACCGAGGAAGGCATCGCGTATCTCTACAAGGCGCGCTCGCTGGAAGAACGCCGCGCCATGCTGGCGGCGGTCGCCGGCGTGACGCCGATCGGTCTGCGCCACGACCCCGCCACCACGCGCCGCATGCGCAGCGACGGCCTGATTGCGCTGCCGGAGGATCTCGGCGTGCAACGCAGCCAGGCAACCCGTTCGCTGCTCGCGGCAAAGAGCATGGCCGACCTGGTCGACTGGTCGGGCGGGTTGTACGAGCCGCCCGCACGGTTCCGGAGCTGGTGATGGCGAGCCCCGCATGGCTCGCCGGGCCGGGCATCGATGGCGCCTTCGAACCGGAGGCGATTGCGCTGGCGGATCTCGCCGTGAGCGCGCTGATCGACGAGGCCGCGCTGTCGCCCAAGCCCGGGCTGGTCGATAGCCGCGGCAATGGCGCGCATGCCGATCTCAACCTGGACCTGATGCGCATCTCGGCGCGCGCGCTGCACCCCGCCTTCGCCGAAATGGCGGCGGCGGGCATGCGCGCCGCCCGGCCCGGCGTGGCGCTGCGCGAGCGGCTGGGCGCGCTCGGCCGGGACGCCGAGACCGCCATGATGCGCGCCACCGGCGGCATCAACACGCATCGCGGCGCGATCTGGAGCCTGGGCCTGCTGGTGGGCGCGGCTGGCGTGCACCGGGATACGCGCAGTGCGCATGGCGTAGCGCGGACCGCCGGCGCCATCGCGCGCCTGCCCGACCGCCATCGCCCCGCGCGCACCGGCAACAAGGGCGAACGCGCGTGCATCGACTACGGCGTCAGCGGCGCGCGCGGCCAGGCGCAGGCTGGCTTCCCCCATGTGCTGCGCGCCGGCCTGCCTGAGCTGCAGCGCAGCCGCGCGCGCGGCGACGCGGAGCCCAGCGCGCGCGTCAACGCGCTGCTGGCGATCATGCGCCGCCTCGACGATACCTGCGTGCTGGCCCGCGCCGGCCGCGAAGGGCTTGCGCTGATGCAGGAAGGCGCCAGCCAGGTGCTCGCGGCGGGCGGCATCGCCACGCTGGCCGGACGCCGCCTGTTGCGCCGCCTGGAAGCCGGCATGCTGGCCTGCAACGCCTCGCCCGGCGGCGCGGCCGATCTGCTCGCCGCCACTTTTTTCCTGGACCGGTTGCCGTCCGCGACGCCGCCGGTCCATTGCCCCGTGCAAGGAGACAACTAATGGAACAGCTCCAGTTCGAATATCCCGCCGGTGCGCCGGCAAGCCAGCGCGTGCTGGTAGGCGTGGTCGGCTCCGGCGACCTTGAAGTGATGGTCGAGCCCGGCACATCCGGCACCACCACCATCCATGTCACCACCTCGGTGGACGGCTACGGCAAGGTCTGGGACGCGCAGCTCTCGCGCGTGTTCGGCGCCGGGCCGCGCGCCGCCATGCGCATCCGCATCCACGATTTCGGTGCCACGCCGGGGGTGGTGGGCATGCGGCTGGCGGAAGCCTTCGAAGCGCTCGGCACCGATGGCGGGGAGCAATCATGAACCACGCATCGCTACTGACGCGCGAGAGCTTTATCGAGCTGGGTGCACGCGCAAGGGCGCATGCGCTGCTCGATCCCGGCAGCTTCCGCGAACTGGCGGGCCCGTTCGATCGCCTGGTCTCGCCGTGGCTGGAACGCCAGGGCGTAGTGCCGCAGGCCGATGACGGCGTTGTGGTGGCCAAGGGCCGCATCGGTGGACAACCCACCGTGGTCCTCGCCATCGAGGGCGCGTTCCAGGGCGGCAGCCTGGGCGAAGTGGGCGGCGCCAAGATCGCCGGCGCGCTGGAACTGGCCGCGCAGGACAACCGCCGCGGCGTGCCCACGCGCGCCGTGATTTTGTTCGAGACCGGCGGCGTGCGGCTGCAGGAAGCCAACCTGGGACTGGCCGCCATCGCCGACATCCACGCGGCCATCGTCGACCTGCGCCGCTACCAGCCGGTGGTGGGCGTGATCGCCGGGACGGTGGGCTGCTTCGGCGGCATGTCGATCGCGGCGGGGCTGTGCAGCTACCTGGTGGTGACGCGCGAAGCGCGGCTGGGCCTCAACGGTCCGCAGGTGATCGAGCAGGAAGCGGGCGTCGCGGAATACGATTCGCGCGACCGGCCTTTTATCTGGAGCTTTACCGGCGGCGAGCAGCGCATCGCCACCGGCCTGGCCGACCGCTACGTCGAAGACGACAGCGATGCCATCCGTGCCGCCGTGCAAGCGCTATTGGCAGGCGGCGTGCCGGCCGCGCACCGCAGCGAACGCTACGCGCACTACCTGCAATGCCTGGCCGAATACGATCCGGCGCGCCAGCCGGAGCCGGAGACCGTCCGCGCCATCTACGCACCCGGAGCAAAATCATGAGTACAAACACGAGTACAGCAAGCGCCCCAGGCCGCGGCGAAACCTGGCTCGCGGCGCTGACCCGCAACGCCCCGCGCCGCCCCGGCTATCCCGCCACCGTGCAGGTTGCCGACGCGGAGCTTGGCGGCCGGCCGGCACGCTTTATCGCGGTGGTGCCCGACGCCGCCAACGCCTACCCGCGCGTGCGCGGCGGCGAGGTGGGCCTGCTCGAAGGCTGGTCGCTCGCGCAGGCGGTGCATGAAGTCGTGCAGGCCGACCGCGACGCCGCGATCAAGCGGCCCATCGTCGCCATCGTCGATACACCCAGCCAGGCCTATGGCCGGCGCGAGGAAGCCTTCGGCATCCACCAGGCCCTGGCCGGCGCGGCCGGCGCCTACGCCACGGCGCGGCTGCAAGGGCATCCCGTGATCGCACTGCTGGTCGGGCGCGCCATGTCCGGCGCCTTCCTGGCGCACGGCTACCAGGCCAATCGCCTGATCGCGCTGGACGATGCCGGCGTGGAAGTGCACGCGATGGGCAAGCAAGCCGCCGCCCGCATCACCATGCGCAGCGTGGAGGACCTGGAGAGCTTTGCCGCCAGCGTGCCGCCGATGGCGTACGACATCGGCAACTACGCCACGCTGGGGCTGCTGTGGAAAATGATCGGCGTGAAACACGCCGCGCAGCCGGATGCCGCCGATCTCGACACCGTGCATGGCGCGCTGCAGGCGGCGCTGGCCGATATCCAGGCCGACCCGCACCCCGATCTGCGCAGCCGCCTCGGCGGGCAAAACCGGCAGGCTTCCGGCCGCGTGCGCGAGGTACTCGCGCAGCAGTGGCAGGACTGAAGCCATGGCATGCCGCGCCGCAGGGCAATGACATGACCGCACGCACGCTGCTGCCGCACGACCTGCTGTGGCTCGCCGACCCGCAGGCCTTCGCCGGTGCCAATGCGCTGCCTGCCTGGGCGACGGTCGAATGGCTGGCGCGTGCGCCGCTTGTCGTGCGGCGCGACCGCCTTGACGGTGCCCGCATCCCGGTCGGGCTGCGCGGCACCACGCGCGCGCAGCGCCACGCGGCGTGGCTGCCCGATACGCAGGTGGCGCGCGTGGTGACGCCGGGCATGATCGCGCGGCAGGCGCGCTGGCGGGACCATCCGCGCCGCAGCGAATTGCCGGTGCTGGCCGCGCTCGCTCGCGTGGCGCCGCTGCTGGACGATGCGCAGGTGAACTGGGGCGTGACGGGCGGAGCCGGTTTCACGCTCGCCTCCGGCATCGATGTGCTGCATGCCGGCAGCGATCTCGATCTGCTCGTCACCGCCACGGTGCCGCTTGCCACTGGTGCTGAGCGGGCGCTTGCCGCCCTGCTCGACGCTACCGAAGTCCGCATCGATATCCAGGTGTCCACGCCCTTCGGCGCCTTCGCGCTGCGCGAACGCGCACGCACGGGCGGCCGCGTGCTGCTCAAGACGGCATACGGTCCCGTCATGAGCGAAGATCCGTGGCATCCCCGGAATTGCGGTACGCCATGAGCACGCTGTTCACCTTCCCCGGCCAGGGCGCCCAGCGTCCCGGCATGCTGCACGCGCTGCCCGCTCATCCGGCGGTGCGCGCCGCGCTCGACGAAGCCAGCGACGCACTCGGGCGCGATGCGCTCGCGCTCGACAGTGCGGCCGAACTCGCCTCCACCGTGGCCGTGCAGCTCAGCCTGCTGATCGCCGGCGTGGCCATGGCGCGCTGCCTGCTTGCCGAGGGCGCCAAGCCGGATGCCGTGGCCGGCCTGTCGATCGGCGCCTACCCTGCCGCGGTGTGCGCGGGTGTGCTGGACTATGCCGATGCGCTCAGGCTGGTGGCGCTGCGCGGCCAACTGATGGAGCAAGCATATCCGGACGGCTATGGCATGACGGCGATCTTGGGCATGGAACTCGGCCCGCTGGAACGCGTGATCGCGCAAGTGCACGGGCCAGCGTCGCCGGTCTACCTGGCCAACCTCAATGCGCCCGCCCAGTTCGTGATCGCGGGTGCCGCACCGGCCATGGCGCGCGTCGCAGCGCTGGCGCTGGACAGCGGCGCGCATGCGGCCAAACCCATCGCCATCAGCGTGCCATCGCACTGCGCCCTGCTCGACGGCGCGGCGGACACACTTGTTCATGCCTTCGCCGACGTGCGCCTTGACCGCCCGCGCCTGCGCTACTTCAGCGCCAGCGCGGCGCGCGAGCTGCGCGACCCCGCCCGCATCGGCGCCGACCTGGCGCGCAACCTCGCCGTGCCCGTTCGCTGGCACGAGACCATGCTGCTGGCGCGCGAATGCGGCGTGTGCCTTGCGGTGGAGATGCCGCCCGGCAATGTGCTGACGCGGCTGGCCGCGCCCCTGCTGTCCGACGGCATCGCCGTGGCCTGTGCCGACACGCGCATCGACAGCGTGGTGGCGCTCACGGCGCGCGAAGCGCTGCGGGCGTCTACCTGAGCCTGCGTCTCAGCCCAGCGGCAATGCCGTGCTGTACAGCACCTGCTTGAGCGCAAAACTCGAACGGATGCTGGACACACCGGGGATGCGCGTGATCTGGTCGATGATCAGCCGCTCCAGCGCTTCCACGTCGGCCACCACCACGCGCAGCAGGTAATCGGCATCGCCCGACATCAGGTAGCACTCCATCACCTGCGGCAAGGTGGTGATGCGCCGCTCGAAGGCATCGAGCGTTTCGCGGCGCTGCTTGTCCAGCGAGATCTGGATGAACACCACCACCTTCAGGCCGAGCCGGCGCGCATCCAGCAGCGTCACCCGGCGCGAGATCACGCCCTGTTTTTCCAGCTGCTTGACCCGCGCCAGGCATGGCGAGGGCGACAGGCTGACGCGGCTGGCCAGCTCCACATTGGTCAGGCTGGCGTCTCGCTGCAGCTCGTTGAGAATCCGGATATCCGTGGCGTCCAGGTCAATGTCCAGCACGTTGCGCTCCCGTTTTTTCGAATAGCAGCATTCTATGCCGCAGCGAGCGGGATTTGCAGTTGGCTTCGGTTTTTGCTGCGGCGCAATAGACCGTAGACTTTCCAGCCTCCCCCACCCATCCGCGGCGGCGGGGCAATCTGGTCACGGAATCGAGTAGAAGCATGCAAGCACAACAAGGATGGCGCCGGTTTATTCCCCTCGCCTGCGCCGTGGCGATCTGGGGCGGCAACTGGCCGGTCATGAAGCTGGGCCTGACCCACGTCAGCCCGCTGTGGTTTGCCGCCGCGCGCTTTGTCTCGGCCGCCGCGATCAGCTTCCTGGTGCTGGGCGCCCTGCGCCGGCTGCGGCTGCCGACGCGGCAGGAGTGGCCGCTGGTGATCGGTGTGGGCCTGCTGCAGATGGCGGCCTTCACCGCGCTGGCGCTGTGGGCGCTGCAGTACGTGCCGCCGGGCCGCGCCTCGGTGATTGCCTATGCCACCTCGGTCTGGGTGATTCCGCTGTCGTCGCTGGTGCTCAAGGAGCGGCTGTCGCGCCCGCAATGGATCGCCACCGGCCTGAGCTATGCCGGTATCGCGCTGATGATCGCGCCAGCGCTGCGCGACTGGCAGCTGCATACCGCCGTGGGCCTGGTGATGCTGCTCGGCGCATCGCTGGCCTGGTCGCTCAGCATCATCCAGTTGCGCGCCAACCGCGCGGTGCGGCTGGGCGCCGACATGATCCCGTGGGAGACCGCGGTGGCCTCGGTGCCGCTGGTGCTGCTGGCACTGCTGCGCGACGGCGCGCCGCACTTCCTGTCGATGCCCGAGATCTGGCCGCTGCTGTTCTACACCGGGCCGCTGGCCACCGCGCTGACCTTTATCGTGGTGCTCAACATGACGCAGACCCTGCCGCCCGCCGCGACCTCGATCGCCATGCTGTGCGTGCCGGTGATCGGGCTGGTGGTGTCGGCGGTGGCGTTCCAGGAGCGCATCTCGGCGGATCTCTCGGCAGGGCTCGCGCTGATCGCGCTGGGCGTGGCAACCTCCGCACTGGCGCCCTGGCTGGGACGGCGCCTGCCGTGGCGCAGCGCTTGATTTCCACCGAAGTTACAAGAAGACACAGTTGTATTGGCCCGCTAATACCTGACAACGGCGCGCCGCATTACAGTGGCGGCAACTACTAACCGGAGTCACCCGTGCGGAAACTTGCCACCCTTTGCGCCTTTGCCGCTGTCGCGGGCCTTGCTTCAGGCGCGGCCTTCGCGCGCGTGGACGTGGACATCGGCATCGGACTGCCCGGCCCGGTGTTCGTCGCCCCTGCTCCGGTCTATCAGGCGGCTCCCGTCTACCAGCCGGCCCCGGTCTACCGCGCCGCGCCGGTCTACGAAGCAGCCCCGGTATATGTCGCGCCCCAGCCGGTCGTGGTGGCGGGACCTGGCTACTACGGTCCCAGATACTATGGCCGCGGCGAGCGCGAATGGCGTGAACGCGAATGGCGCGAGCAGCGCTGGCGCGAACGCGAGCGCCATGAGCATGAGCACGAATGGCGCGATCGTGATCGCGACTGGCGCCGCTGATGGCGAGGACATGGCTGTTTCTGCTGGCACTGCTGCTGTTGCGGCAAGCGCCTACGACACCGAGGCCAGCGGCAGATTCAGCAGCAGATTCTGCGGCTTCATCCTGAAGACGCCGGCCTCGTTCATCGCCGCGGCCAGATAGACCGGGCGGCCGGCAACGTCCGGCCTGACCACGGACGGATCGGCAAAATCCAGCCGGAACAGCGACAGGATGCGCCGTTGCCGCTCCGGCTCCAGTTCCTCCCCCCGGTACAGATCGTTGAGTATCTGCGTGGCCTGCGCGTCCAGCCCGATGTGCCAGGCCCAGTGCCGGTCCTCGATCGCGCTCAAGGGCATCACCGTCACTTCCACCCCGAAGAAATGCCGCACCCACCGTGCGATCACGCGGCTGAACGCCCCGAGCGCCGCGCTGCCGCTGGCGAAGCGGATCACGGTGTCGCGGCGTTCGTTGCGGGTCCAGTAAGCCGGGGCGTTGTCGCGATCCAGCACATCCAGTTCGACCTTGCGCGCGGGAATCTGCGCTTGCGCCAGCAAGCGTCCCAGTTCGCCGTAGACGCTCCCCGATGCGTGCAGTTCGACCGTTTCGGCATCGGCCAGCATGACCGCGCCCTCCTGCAACGACACTTTCTGCGCGCGGGAGAACAGTTCCGCCGCGCGCCATTCCATCGGGTCGGGGTTGTCATGCAGGATGCCGTGCACGATCAGGTGCGCGAGCTGGTCGATAAAGACCGGCGGTACGGTCACGTTGCCCTGGCGAAAGATATCCAGGTAAGCCGCCTCGACGGTGGGCGCCGCTAGCAGGCGCTCGCGCATGGCCAGCACCACGCCGTAGTTCTCGCGCGCATCGGCGTCCTGCAGCGCGGCAATCTCGCCGGCGGCCACCGGCCGCCGGGGATCCGCGATCAGCGCCGCGTGCAGCGCGCGCTCGGCGTCGCACGACGCCTCCACCGGTGCCACTTCGGGACGGCACCACCACGTACGCAGCAAGTGATCGCCGGGGAGCAGCTTGCCGTCGCTGTCGCGGGCGGCGGGGTCGAAACCGGAATGGGGCCAGGCGTCGCGAGGCCAGGAAGCGGGCATGATGAGCGGGGATACCGGGGCTGGAAGATCGCCCCAGTATCCCATAGGCGGAACCGGCTCAGCCCGCCGCGCCGCCCTGGCTGGCCCGCACCGCTTGCGCCAGCCGTTCCACGCCTTGCACGATCTGCTCATCCGAAGCCGTGGCGAACGACAGCCGCAGCGCGCCCGAGCGCTGCCCGTCCACGCTGAAGCTGGCGCCCGGCACATACATCACCCGCGCCGCGATGGCATGCGGCAGCAGGCTCGCCGCATCGGCCACGCCTTCGATCTCGCACCACAGGAACATGCCGCCCTGCGGGGTTTCGCCGCGCAGCGCGGGGCCAAAGGCATCGGCCAGCGCCCGCACCATCAGGTCGCGCTTGTGGCGGTACAGGTCGATGATGCACGCGGTCTGCCGGGCCAGCAGGCCATCGGCCAGGCAGGTAGCCATCGCCAGTTGCAGCCACGGCGACGTGCAGAGATCGGACACTTGCTTGGCGATCACGGCGCGCCGCAGGATCTCGGCGGGCCCCGCCATCCAGCCCAGCCGGAGCCCGGGCGCCATGGTCTTGGAAAAACTGCCGAGGTAGATCACCCAGGGCGTCAGCGCGGGGTCCTGCGCGGCCAGCGACAACAGCGATGGCAGCGGCTCGCCGTCGAAACGCAGGCTGCCGTAGGGATCGTCCTCCACCACCACGATGCGATGCTGCGCGGCGAGCGCCAGCAGCGCGCGGCGGCGTTCCAGCGCCAGCGTGCGGCCGCTCGGGTTGGCAAAAGTGGGCACCAGGTAAAGCAGCCGTGGCCGCTCCTCTTCACGGCAGTCGGCCAGCATGGCGGCAAGGGTCTGCACGCACACCCCGTCCTGGTCGGACGGGATGCCGCGCACCGCGGCGCCGGCCAGCCGCAGCGCCTGCACGGCGGCGGGATAGGTCGGCGTCTCCACCCACACCGGCGTACCGGGCGCGACGAAGGCCTGCACCAGCAGCTCGAACCCTTGCTGCGAGCCCGATGTCACCACGATCTGTTCGGGCGGCAGGGGGGCGCCGCGCCCGGCCATCAATGCCGACAACTCGCGACGCAGCGCTGGCATGCCTTCGGTCGGCCCGTATTGCAGGCATTGTGCCGGGTCGCTGGCCATGACCCTGGCCGCGGCGTCCTGCAACGCGCCGGCATCGAAGCTGGCCGGGGAGGGGTAGCCGCCGGCGAAGGAGATCATGCCCGGCAGGCTCATGTAGGGAAACAGTTCGCGGATGGGCGAGCCCTGCGGCTCCCGCATGGCGGGCGCGAAGGCGTACGGATGGACTGGCGTGCTCATGGGATGCTGGCGGAGAGAGGCAAAGGCGGGGCTGCGCGGCGTACTGCGAGAAATCTGGCCAGCCCCGCGCGGCAGCATGCGCGGGGCCCGGCGTCGGCCGCGCTCAGTCGACCGTGGCGCCGGACAGCTTGACGATCTCGCCCCACTTGCGGCGGTCGTTGCGGACCAGTTCGGCGAACGCCTCGGGCGTATTCGGCGCCAGTTCGGCGCCCTGCTCGCGCAGCTTGGCCTGGATGGCCGGATCGCTGGTGGCGCGTGCCAGGTCGCGGCTGATCTTCTGCGCCAGCGCGGCGGGCAGGCCCTTGGGGGCGAACAGCCCGAACCACGGGCTGGCGTCGAAGCCCTCGACCGGACCGGCCGCCGCCACGGTAGGCACATTGGGCAGCGCCGCCGAACGGCCAGCAGAGGTCACGGCCAGCGCCTTGAGCTTGCCCGAGCGGACAAACTGGATCGACGCCGGCAGGTTGTCGAACATCACGTCCACGCTGCCGCCCATCAGGTCGGCCAGCGCCGGGCTGCTGCCCTTGTAGGCAACGTGGCTCATCTGCGTGCCGGTCATGCGCTGGAACAGCTCGCCGGCCAGGTGGGTCGAGGTGCCGTTACCTGCCGAAGCCATGTTCACCTTGCCGGGATTGGCCTTCAGGTAGGTGATGAACTCCGCCAGCGTCTGCACGCGGGCACGCTCGGCGAACGCCGGCGAAACCACCACCACATTGGGCACCTTGGCGACCAGCGATACCGGCGTGAAGTCCGCCGCGGCGTCATAGGGCAGCTTCTTGTACAGCGTGGGATTGATGCCGAACTCGCCGACCGAGCCCATCAGCAGCGTATAGCCGTCGGCCGGCGACTTGGCCGCCACGCCGGTGCCCACGATGCCGCCCGCGCCGGGACGGTTGTCCACCAGCACCGGCTGCTTCCACATCGCGGTGAGCTGGTCGCCGATCATGCGCGCCACCATGTCGGTGGTGCCGCCGGCCGGGTACGGCACGACGATGCGCACCGGCTTGTTGGGGAATTCTTCCGCGCTGGCGGTGGCCGCCGCGAGCAGGCCCATTGAAATGCCGCAATGGCCGATGATGCGAAGCAGTCGATTCATGCCGGTCTCCTCGTTTCCTTATGGTTGTGATGTCCCTCTCGTGGTCCGTCTCTCGGGGGGCGGGGGACGCGGGAACCCAGGACGCTGTGTTCCCGGAGATCGGCATTTTTAGTCATCAACTTTTTTACATCAAGCGAGATTTACGCATAGGATGATGACTTTTCTACATCAAGTTGCAGAGCCCATTCCCGCCCGGGGATTCCCAGCAACGCATTGAGACCATGAGCGCCTCCCGCATTCCCAGCCTGAGCAGCCTGCGCGCCTTCGAAGCCGCCGCCCGCCACCAGAACCTGCGCCGCGCCGCGGCGGAGCTATGCCTGAGCGAGAGCGCCGTCTCGCGCCAGATCGCCGCGCTGGAGAGCCAGCTCGGCGTGGCGCTGTTCCATCGCGCCAACCAGCGCGTCAGCCTGACCCCGGCCGGTTCCCTGTACGGCTACCAGGTGCGGGAAAGCCTGCAGAAGCTGCAGCGCGATACGCTGGACATCATGGCGCACGAGGGCGCGGGCGGCATCGTGGAACTGGCGTGCGTGCCGACACTGGCGGTGGAATGGCTGATTCCCCGGCTGCCCGCGTTCTATGCGCAGCATCCGCAAGTGGTGGTCAATTTCAGCGCGCAGGCGGATGTGTTCCTGTTCGATGGCACGCCCTATGACGCCGCCATCCACTATGGCGAGGCCAACTACCCTGGCGGGCGCGCCGATCCCCTGTTCGACGAGGAATCCGTGCCGATCTGCCATCCGGACTTCTTCGCCGGCGAGGCGCCGGTCAGCGCAGAGCGGATCGCGCAGGCGCCGCTGCTGCATCTCTCGACGCGGCGGCTCGACTGGAAGAACTGGATGGAAGCGGCAGGCGTCAGCGACGTCAACGCCATGCGCGGCACGCGCTACGACCACCACAGCATGGTGATCAGCGCCGCCCGCGCCAGGCTGGGCGTCGGCCTGGTGCCGCGTTTCCTGGTGGAGGAATACCTGGCGCTGGGCCTGCTGGTGATGCCGGTGGCGCAAGCCATGTGCTCGCAGCGCGCCTACTACCTCGTCGTGCCCGACTCGCGGCCCGTGAGCGACGCCATGTCGCGCCTGCGCACCTGGCTGCTGGCCGCGGCGCGGGACTTTGCGGCCCGCCAGGCAGAACGCCTGGAACGGCAAGCGACAATTAATCAAAAAATTTGAACATCAAATACGATACAGGAACGCATACCAGAGCCGCACCAGATCTATCCTTTGTCACATGGAGACGCAACATGTTCTCCCGATTTCAACAAGACAAATAGATCATGAAAGTCACCACCGCCCGCCTGCTCGTCGCTGCCGCCATCGCCGGCACCGCCCTGCTCTCGCTGAACTCCGCCTTTGCCGCCGGCACGCACGCCGGGGACGACTACGGCTACGTGCACAGCGCCACCGACGCCTACACCGACGGCGCGCGCAAGATCGACGCCTTCAGCGACGGCGCCCGCACGGTATTCCAGGACTATCCGTTCGGCTTCGCGGTATGAAGGGCAACGGCGGTGCGGCGCGCGCCGCCCCGGCCGGGACGCACTGACAGACAGCAGGAACGCATCATGACCATCAAAGACACTGCCCTGATCCTTGCCGGATGGATTGCCGCCTGCCTGGGCAGCGGCTGCCTCGTGAGCTTCGCGGCGCAGGCACTGCAGCGCTGACAAGCGCGGCTGGCGATCGCGGCCATCCACCCGTCATTCCTTCGCGCCAGCCGCCTCCAGTACATCCGTCAGCTTTCGGCCCGCATCGAGCGCCGCCGGAAAACCGCAGTACACCGCGCTGTGCACCACCAGTTCGCGCAATTCCTGCGGCGTCACGCCATTGGCCAGCGCCCCGCGCAAATGCCCGGTCAGCTCCTGCGGCCGGTTGAGCGCGATCAGCATCGACACCGTGGCCAGGCTGCGCTGCTTGCGGTCGAGCCCGTCGCGCGTCCACACCGTGCCCCAGGCGAATTCCGTCACCAGTTGCTGCAGGCCGACATCGCCCTGCTGTTGCGCGGCCTCGAAAGCGCGCTGCACGTATTGCGCCCCCATGACCTCCGAACGTACCTCCCGGCCGGCTTCGAAAGCCGGTGTCTGCGTATAAGCGGTGGGATCTTGCCTGGCTTGCGTCATTTGCTGTTCTCCTTTGCCGTTTGCGTGCGCACCGGCAGTCTGAACCGCGGCCGGCAACTTGTCCACGCGCCGGCTCTCCCTCAGGGCCCTTGCTCGTCGGGCTCCCGCGCAAAACCCTCCTCGCGGCGCGCGATGGCACTGGCCAGCCCGAATTCCCTGGCAAAGAGCACGATCAGCGCGAGCATGGCCAGCGCGCCGATCGCCAGCCGATAGTAGATCCACATGACGGCAAGCCGGAACAGCCGGCAGAGTTTTCCTGTCTGCAGGGTAGGCTCCGGCACGTCAAAAAGGCGCTTGGATGCCCGTGGCGCGGTGCAAAGAAGTCGTCAAAACGGCAAGGAACGAAAATCGCCAAAGCGCGGAAACATGCACGCAATTTGATCTGGATCCTGGCAAGGCCGGCACGCGGGTGCCATGATGATGGCAGTGGCCGCCCCCAACACACATGCAGGCACCGCCCCTTTCCAACAACGATTGCAGCCATACCAGGAGATAGCCGCCATGACCAACATCGTGCTCGCCACCGACGGTTCACCCTTTGCCGACGCAGCCGCCCGCTTTATCGTCGAAGGCAAGCTGCTGCAAAGCGGCTTTACCGTGCACGTGGTCCATGTGACGCCCGAAGTCACCGGCCAGGTGCGCGCCTTCGTCAGCAAGGACACCATCGACGCCTGGCACCAGGAAGAAAGCGAGAAAGCCATGAAATCCGTAGCGGACATCCTCGCCGCCGCGGGCATCGCCTTCGAGCAGCACGCACTGCACGGCTTCGCGCCGGAACGCATCGTCGGCTATGCGGCCAGCGTGGACGCGCGCGCCATCGTCATGGGCACGCACGGACGCGGCTCATTCTTCGATGCGGTGATTGGCTCGGTAGCGGGACGCGTGCTGGCGCACGCGCCGTGCCCGGTAGTGCTGGTGAAAGCACCGGGGAAGAAGTAAGGCCGAAAGGCCGAAGAGGCAAGGATAGAAGCGTACCGTCCGATCCACGAATCGGTGTAGCCGTGTGGAGCGCCCCCAAGGG
>NZ_JFJV02000216.1:0-4854 GCF_000611145.1 Cupriavidus sp. SK-3
GGCGTCAGTCATGATTGTCGGCAGCCACCTGCGCATCCTCAAGTCGCGCCGGATAGATCCCGTCGATGCCCTGGACGGCGCGCTCGAGCGCGTTGACGTGGTCCTGAAGATGGGCGGTTTCGTCGCCAACCATGCGCTGGAACGGGGTAATCGCCTCGCGCATCGTATCGGCTGCTTTGCCGGCGGTATGGCCTATTTCCCAGAACTCGGTCAGCCATGAACCATCGGGGGGCCTGGGCCCGCCCTGGCGGCCCACTGCAATGGCACCGCGGATTGCCAGCACGGTGTCGGGTTGGGGGAATTCTGCGTCGTGGTTTGTTTCGTTCATCGGGGAGAAATTTGGTGCTTCAGTACATAGATTGCGATTGGGCCGATCAGTTCGATTGTTCCGCTGAGGTCCGGGTCTCCGCTCCTGGCGGGTCATTCATCCGTTGGGCGGGGCTCCCTGCCACGCTGCACGTAGTCCAGTAGAGCATGCTTGAGACCGATCTGTCGCACGGCCTGCGCGTCGAGGATGCCGCGCTCGCAGCTCAAGAGGATGTCGGTGACGAATCCATGCAACGCCTTCAGCTCGCTCGCGAGTGGTTCGGGCGCATACATATATAGGCCACCTGGCATGGTCCGCACGAACGTGGTTTCGCGAACCATGCGGGCCAGCAAATCGCGCGCGGGCTCGTAGCCGATCCTCAGATAGCGCTGCACGAGCGAAATCGAGGCCGCGCGGTGGGTGTGGACCAGACGGATTGCTTCGGCGTAGGCGGCGTCGAATGCCTCGGGAGTCGTAAGGTGCAGGTCGCGTAGTACGACGGTGCCGGTCATGCTTGTTGTTCGCTCGGATGGGTAGTTGGGTGGCCTGGCTCCCGTGGGGACGAGGTGGAACGGATGTAGCGCACCAGCATCGCGGCGCACCCAGCGTATCGCGCTGCTAGCGCGCCGTGGGTTCCTGCCAGTTGCATCTGGCGCGCGTCTTCCGAAAAGATCTCGGCGCAGCGCATGTCAACCTCGCGCGCTATGTCCGATAGCGCCCTGCCGCGCCCCTGCCGTCGAGGGGCCGCTGCGGGGTACGGTCGCGGCATCCAGTGCGTTGCGGCCGCGGCCACCTCAGTACGCGCGTCACCGCCTTCCGGGCTGGTCTCGGCCGGCGTCGGGTATAGGTCGTCGGCCTTGATGTCGAAGAACTGCTCGCCGGCGAAGTCCGCGCCCTCGGTGTAGACCAACACACGCTCGCCTGTGTCGAACGGCGGTAGGCAGTCGTTGACGCTGACCCATCCCGCTTCGGTCAGCGCCTGGTCGGCCGGTGCGGCTTGCAGCGGCGCGGTGCCTTCTGGAACGACGGTCTGGAACGTGTTGGAATCCCGCTCGCCGCCCGGGATCTCGTTGGACAGCCAGCGCAGATAGTCCCGGCGGTTTTCCTGTCTGTAGTAGCCAATGCCGACCACTTCGTCGTACACCTTGCGGGCGTCGGCGAGCAGCGCCTTCTGGCGGTTCGTGGTGAGTGTGCCGAAACCATGATCCAGGCAGGTCGCGATGCTGGCCAGCAAGGCGACGTCGGGCTCCGCATGGTGCACGGCGCTCTCGGGCGCTGCAATCGTGGCACCGGCGAAGCATCGCTTGGCGTCCTGGAAGCCGTTGGTATAGGCGGTCGTGGCCGCGCGGCGAATGACAGCCTCGCCGGAGGCCGTGTGGTGGGGCAGGCTGTGGTAGAGCGCAAGCGCGTCCTGCGTCTGTTTCGCGGTCAGCGGGCCAAGCGGAAAGGGATTGGCGTCTGTCAGGGCGCCTGACTCAGTAAGGGGGGAATGGGAAGACATGCTCACTAGTAGAAGGGGACGGTGGGCGTTGGGCGCTGGGCGGCCAGCGGGTTGGGACTGGTCCAGCCTAGCGCCCTAACGCAGAAGTCAAGTCGCGGCGGTGGTGGTCTTGGACTGACGTCGCGTTGCAGGCGGCAGCTTGAGCTGCTCCAGCGCCTGTATGCTCGGCGTCCATTCAACGAGCGGAATGCCTGCCTGCTGGTAGTGGGCGCGCTTCTCCGCCACGCGTCGGTCATATTCCGGGTCGCCGGCGAGACCAAGCACCTCGATCACGGTTGGCGGCGCGGTGTCGGTGAGCCGGAAATCAGGGTGCACCGGCGCGCGATCGACGTGTCGAAGCGGCTTCTCGAAGGCACGGCCCTCGGCGATCAGGCGGTCGGCCATCGCCGCCTCGTAGGACGAATGCACCGGAATGAAGGTCGGGTTCGCCAGCATGGCAGCTATGTCCATCACGTTTAGGTAGTCCTGGCGCGACTTCTCGAAGGTCAGCACGGCCACGCAGCGCAAGTTCTCCCGGTCGACGCCGGTCAGCGCCATTGCGTACTTTCGTTGGAACTGCTCATAAAGATCGCTGGATAGGTAATACCAGTGGCTTGCCTGCCGAAGCTTTAGCTTGTGACCGTGCGGACTCGGCTTCAGTTCGGCAACCTCTCCGATGATCAGGCCACGCTGGTAGGCGTCCTTGCCCGCCCTGGCTCGATTGTGGAAGGTATCGAGTGCCTCACCCAGCTCGGTCCTACGCGACTCGTCCCAACGTTCCATCACGTGCAACACTTCGTTGCCGGGCCGCCCGTTGATCTTGCACTCGGCGAGTTCGGCCACGAGGCGCGACCAGCAGGCATTCCAGCCGCGCCGGCCATAGCCCGGCCAGACGTGCAAGCCTGCGGACTGCCACGCATACTGCAGGAACGCCAGCAGGGGAGCGGCACGGCGCTGGCTGCGCGATGTGGACGCAGGCGGCTGGCGCCTGCTGGTGCTGGGCTGCGCGCCAGCGGCGACCTTCAAGGAGACGTCGAGCCGCACGTCATGGACGCCGCCGGCGGACTGGAAGGCGTCGTGATCGGTCGGCGCCCCGCTTCCGCGCGAGGTTCGGTCGTGGAATGGACAGCCGTCCCGGTGCGGCCGCGGGTCATCCGGCCAGCGAGCGAGGATGAAGATCTTGCCGTGGCGGCGGATTACCAGCTTCGGACGCGGCGAGGCCATGCTGCAACCGCATTCCGCGTAGCCCAGATGGGTCTTGGCACGGTCCAGCGCGCGGGCATAGTCGGCGGGGGTCTCCAGTACCTGCTCCAGATTGTGCTCTTCACTGCCGATTCGAACCGTAATGATCCGTTTTACTCCTATATATAGTCAGACGCCAGCGTCGCGGAATACCGCCTGCAGGCTTCGGTCGATCGCGGAAATATCCAGCGTGCCCTGCGCCCGGGTCATGGCGACGTAGAGCAAGCGCTTCTCGTCCGTGGGAAGCGTCTCTCGGCCGTCGTCCTCGCGTCGGAAGCGGAAGTCGTCTGCCAGCGTCACGATGGGCCACTCCAGTCCCTTCGCCTTGTGCACGGTAGACACCACGTAGTCGGCGGCTTCCTCGGGGGCGATTGCGGCCAGCAACTGGCGCAAGTAGGTTGGCCCCTGCTCGTCAATGAGTTTCACCAAGGGCTGCAGGTCCCGGCCGGCGAACGATTCCGCGTACTCCTGCACGTCCAGCCAGTTTTCGAAGAGAGACAGGGCGGCGGGATAGTGGGTACGCTGGCCGGCGAGCAGGCGCTCGGCGCCGTCGATGAAAGCGACAAGCTCTTCCTTCTTGGTGCGGGCAGCGACCTTGTGGCCGCGCTGGAGCCCTTCGGCCACCTTGGCGAGCAGGGTCGTGTTCTTGCGGCAGAGAATCGCGTTTGGCCGGATCTCGCCGGGGGCGGCGTGCCGTACGACTCGCGAGGCCATGGCTGCCTGGCCGCGCACCGGGACTTCCTCGTCCATCAGGCGCAACATGCGGCTCGCCAGGCTGGCAATGGCCGGCCCGAAGCGAAACGACTCGGTTAGCCCCTTCTCGGGGGCCTTAATATGGTCCATCGCATTGACCGCGCCGCGCCACTCGTAGATCTTCTGGTACGGATCACCCACGTAGACGACCTGCGACGACTGGGCGCGCAGCACCGACAGCATCAGGCCGTCGGCGTCCTGCGCTTCATCGAACAGGATGAAGTCCGCCGGAATCCGGGGGCGGCTCAACTGCCATGCTTTGACGTACACCGCATGGCTGATCGATGCCACCCCGTTCGGATCCGTGCTTTCGCGCCAGAGGGTCTGGACGTGCGGCAGCAGTTCGTCGCGCAGCGCGTCAGCTAACTCCTCGTCGATTAGAGGATCGACAGAGATGTGCCACGCCTGCGGCTCGGCCTGTGCGGAGGAGCAGAAGCGCGCCATGCCGTCCATGACCATGCGGCCAAGCTTGGCGGTGGTGAATTCGACGGTCTTGCCGATAGTGGTCGGCAGGCGCAACGGCCCGATGCCATAGCGGATCGCCAGGTTGTGGCTCGGCTCAACCGGGTACCTAAGCTTGCGGGTAATGTCGGGCGAGGTCGAACCGAAAGCTAGAGAGTGCACGGTGCGGCAGCGCGTGTTCGATGGAAACTTGCGCTGCGCTTCCTGTGCAATGTCCTTGTTGAAGGCTAAATAGAGGCCCCGCGAACGCGGGCGTGCCTCGGATGCCATCCGCAGGAAGGTGGTCTTGCCCGCGCCGGCGTAAGCCTTGACCTTGACGGGGCCGCCAGCGGTGACCGCCGCCACGGCCTCCTGCTGCTCTTCGGTGGGGCGCATGTTTAGACCGCCAGCCGTTCTTGCACTGGCAGGGCGCCGCGTGCCATACGCGCAGCGGCGTATTGCGCCTCGCAGGCGGCAACGCGGCGTGCCTGGTTGCCGCTCTCCACGTCGACCAGCCATGCGAAGTAGGTCGAGGTGGTCGGGCCGCGCCATGCCGCCCACTTGGCGCGGATCTCGGCGCGCACGGCATCGGCCTGGGCGAAATAGATCTTGCGGGCATCGCGCCAGCAGC